>CAYFRY010000205.1:0-1597 GCA_964345665.1 uncultured Oscillospiraceae bacterium | reverse complement strand
GGGCAGCGACCGATCGTCAAAAAATGGGCGTACGCGCGGATGGACGAACGGCCGTTACCCACTTTGTCCTGCGTGAAAAGCTGCGAGCAATGTCTTATTTGGAATTAGACTTGGAAACCGGTCGTACCCATCAAATTCGTGTGCATTTGCAATACATAGGACATCCGGTAGTGGGCGATCCGCTTTACGCAGGAAAACGTAATCATTACGGTTTAAAAGGTCAAGCGCTACATGCTTCCGCGTTGCAGTTTATTCATCCGATAACAAAAGAGTCCATTTGTGTAGAGGCGGAGTTACCGGACTACATGCAAGTGCTCATCGCTTCACAACGTGTATAATAAAAATATTTAAGACTTTGGCAAAGGACATTTAATGGAAGAAAAAATTATCATTGAAGATATCAATCAATTAAGTTCAATCAGTGGAGCTCTAGGTTGCCATTTTCGTGAACTTGAAAAACAATTAAATGTACAAATTGAAACGCGAGCGGACGGATTGGAGATCAGCGGTGAGCGACAAGCGGTTTTAGCGGCTCAAACGATATTGGAAAAAATGATCGGACTTGAAAAAAGCGGCTATGCTACGGATGCTCAGGCTGTTCATTATTTAGCCGAAAAAGCGGCAGAACAAAAATGGGCGGATGTGCGCAGCTTTTCTCCCAACACGGTTTGTATCACGGCTAAAGGTCGGCCGATAAGCAGCAAGACTCAAGGTCAAACACGTTATATCGAAAGCATCCGACAAAATGAAGTGACTTTCGCCGTGGGGCCTGCCGGTACAGGAAAGACTTTTTTAGCGGTTGCTATGGCCGTACAAGCGTTCAGACAACAGGAGATAGAGCGCATTATCTTAACCAGACCGGCGGTAGAAGCGGGCGAAAAGCTCGGCTTTTTGCCGGGCGATTTACAGACTAAAGTAGATCCCTATATGCGTCCCCTTTATGATGCCTTATTTGAGCTGATGGGACCGGAACAATATATGAAAAACATGGAAAAGGGCGTAATAGAGGTTTCACCATTAGCTTATATGCGTGGGCGCACTTTGGATTCTTCTTTCATCATTCTCGATGAAGCACAGAATACGACGATGGAACAGATGAAAATGTTTTTGACGCGCATAGGATATAATTCCAAGGCTGTCGTGACCGGTGACGTTACTCAAATCGATTTGCCACACGATGAAAAATCCGGTCTTCTTGGCGTGAGGCCGATTTTAAAGCGTGTGGAGGGTTTAAGCTTCGTTGATTTGGATCAAAGTGATGTTGTAAGAAACGGTTTGGTTCAACGTATTATTCGCGCTTATGAAGCACATGAAAAGAAAGGACAGGCTCATGGCTCTTTTTCGGAAAAACAATAAAGAGAGGGGCGGTGTCAGAAGTCCTCGTACGCCTCTGCTTAAGCACTCTAATGCGGCCTCGGAACAAGTCGGAGCGAGTCTGTCTAAAGTACAAACGGATCAGGCAAGCGGTTTTGCTTCGATTCTTCGCCTCTTTTTTCAGAGATACTTTTTAGCTAATCTTGCTCAAATTTTGCTTTCTCTCATTGTTGTCTCCGCCCTGACGGCCTTTGTCTATGTCTTGGCTCAGCCACAACGTTAC
>CAYFRY010000204.1:0-1600 GCA_964345665.1 uncultured Oscillospiraceae bacterium | reverse complement strand
GATACTCAGGGCAGTGAAAAACCGATTCGGTGCGACTAATGAGCTGGGCCTGTTTGAAATGACACAGGAAGGTTTAATCCCTGTTGAAAATGCTTCCTCTGCTCTTCTTTCTCAGCGTCCGGAGCAGGTGGCAGGCGCTGCGGTAAGTTGCAGTCTGGAAGGCACACGTCCGCTTTTGGTTGAGATGCAAGCTTTGACTACACCTACAGTCTACGGTTCGGCACAAAGAGCTTTACAGGGAATTGAGCGTTCCAGGCTGCTGATGATTCTTGCGGTTTTAGAAAACAAAATCGGTCTGAAAATGGGTTTGTATGATGTATTTATCAATGTGGTCGGAGGGCTGAAATTGCAGGATACCGCGACGGATTTAGCGGTGGCGGTGGCTTTGGCTTCCAGCATGAAAGATATACCGGTTAAAGCCCATCACTTATTTCTGGGTGAAATCGGCCTGACCGGCGAATTGCGAGTGGTTTCCAACCTGGATAGACGTGTGGCGGAGGCTTACCGCTTAGGTTTTAAAACTTGTGTGCTGCCCGGGGCAGGGCGTAAGGCGCTTGAACGTTTAGGATTAAAAGAAGGACCTGAAATAATTTATGTGGACAGTGTCGCTGAGGCCATTGACATAAGCTTGACCGGCACTTGAGGATATTATGGCAAGAAAGATAGCAAGCTACGTTATTATTCCTGCAGCCGGCATGGGCACACGTATGGACGCCGGGGTGAATAAGGTTCACCTTGAGTTGGCAGGCCGGTCATTATTGCAAAGAACGCTTCTGGTGTTTGAAGCTATGGAGGAAATCTCCGCAATTCAGCTCGTCGTACGTGAAGAAGAACTGAATGAGCTGAAGCATAACCTGAAGGCTTGGGGAATAAGTAAGGCCGCCAATCCGGTTGTCGGTGGATCAAGCCGTCAAGCCTCCGTGCATCAAGGTCTTAAAGCTTTGTCTGCATTTGTAGTTGATGAAGAGGCCGTTGTCTTGGTTCATGATGCCGCTCGATGTTTGGTCACACCTGAAATTGTGCGTCGCTGCTTGGAACATCTGCTAAGTGTGGGACCTTGTGTTGCAGCGGTACCTGTTAAAGATACGATTAAAAGTGTGGATGCCGAACTTGCCGTTACGAAGACTTTAGATAGAAGCCTCCTGTGGCAGGTCCAGACTCCTCAGGCATTTTCTTTGAAAGCCCTGCGGAAAGCTTATGACGAAGCGGAACTTTGTGGATTGGAAGGCACAGATGATGCTTCGTTATTTGAAGCCCGGGGTGGACTTGTTCACGTCGTTATGGGGAGTTATGAAAATATAAAAATTACAACACCGGAAGATCTGGCTCTCGCTGAGCTCTATTTAAAACGAAGGAGTGGCGTATGAGTTATCCGCGTTTTTTTGTATCTGATTTGACTTGGGAGCGGACAAGCGAGAAGGGAAGCCTTTGCGAGCTGTCAGGAGATGCTTTTCACCATGCCGTTAAAGTGCTTCGATTGATTCCCGGTGAAACATTAGTGCTCAGTAAGGGTAAGGGGACAGACTATATTTGTATTATTTTTGAAGTCGGTTCCAAATCTATGTGGGTCAAACTACTGGCTGTAGAAGAAAATCTTAGG
>CAYFRY010000203.1:1058-1683 GCA_964345665.1 uncultured Oscillospiraceae bacterium | reverse complement strand
GACAAATCCGCAATCTCTCCCGTCAGCTCCTGAACCATAGCACTGCGTTCCTGTTGAATTTCCGCCTCTGCGTGAGCACGCAAGGCCGAAGCTTCCGCCGCGGCCGCACTATGCACGCGTTCGGCTTCCAAGAGCGCACGGCTATTGGCCTCCGCTAGCATTTGGGCGGCTTTTCAACGACTTTCATCCAAATACCTTTGGGCTTCTTTTTGGACCTCTTGCGCCTCGGCATTTATTGAAGCCGCCTCATCCAGCTGGGAAGCAATCAAGTTTTTTCGCTTGTTCAAGAACTCACGGAGAGGCTTATAGAGCAGTTTTTTTACAATCCAATAAACAATCAGCAAGCTGAATGCCGTGTAAAGAGCGGTAACCAGATAGGTGGCCATCGCCTCGGGTGAAAATAAATCGGTCATAATCGTATCCTTAAATATAAAGGTAAATATAAAGGTCTGCCGTTTTTTGCCGGCTTAATTGAAAACAAAAAGCAAAAGCAGTGCGACAACCAAGGCATAAATGGTTGTCGATTCAATAAAAACAATGGCTACGAACAAAAGTCTTTGAATAATACCGTCACCCAAGTCAAACCAAATCGACAGGACGCTAGGTAAAACCAAAGGAACAATGA
>CAYFRY010000203.1:0-1048 GCA_964345665.1 uncultured Oscillospiraceae bacterium | reverse complement strand
AACTCCTTATATCTCTGTAAAGACTCTTCTACTTTCATCGCAACTTCATAGTGTTGTTTGCCGACTACTTCCTCGGACAAACTGCGCGAAGAGGACTGTAAAGGATCTACGGCGGGATAAAGGCCTAAAGAAACCACATCACGGGACAGAACGGTAATGGCACCCAAGTCAAACCAAATCGACAGGACGCTAGGTAAAACCAAAGGAACAATGACCTCTATAAAAGTCATCAGAATAAATGCACCGAAGACATTCCCGAAAAGACGAAAGGCCAAGGACACCGGTTTAATCACATAATCCAAGAGCTTAAAGGGTAAAAGGACCGGGGTCGGTTGCATTAAAGAACCCCAAAACCCTTTGATGCCGACAAATTTAATCCCCATGATCACAATATAAATCAGGTCAATAATCGCTAATGTAATAGGGACCGAGGGGGTTCAGCGAAGCGGGCTTCACTTTGAAAAGAGAGGTGAGATTAGAAAAAACAATCATCAAACCCAACGAGGCCACAAAGGGAATCACCTGTTCGCTGTGCTCATCTTTCAAGCCCATGGAAGTGCAGGCCCCTTCGACTAATGAGAAAAAGCTTTCTCCCAGACTTTGGGCGTTTCCGGGTTTCAGTGAACGCTTTCGAGTGATTAGAATACTGATAATCAAGAGGATTAAAGTGGCAAAGGCAAGTGAAATCATTGCATCCGAAACACGGACGTCCACGTTGAAAAGCCGAATCACAAAACGAGGCCCATAGTCTATAGAGCGCAGGATTTCTTCCGATAAATCTCTGTGGGCCGGGAGAAGGTTTTTTAACTCTTCAAGAAAAGCTGCCCAAAATCAGCTCATATAAGTCATTAAAACAGACACACAAGAACGCACCCTTTCCGAGCAGATATTACTCCTCCTCAGGGGGCATTGCAAACACTATTTTACTTACAACAAATCCTTAAAGCAGGATTAACAGAAGGAATATCCTCGGCTTACTTCGTACCGAAGATACGGTCACCCGCATCACCAAGGCCGGGAACGATCTACGCATGGTCATTCAGTTTTT
>CAYFRY010000202.1:1473-1718 GCA_964345665.1 uncultured Oscillospiraceae bacterium | reverse complement strand
ATGGTGTTAACGTTATCATCAGCGGCGGTATGGGCGGAGGTGCGGTTGAGCTTTTCAACGAAAGGAACGTGGAAGTTATCCTGGGTGCCACAGGTGATGTTAAAGCCGCGGCAGAAGCTTATTTGAAGGGTTTGCTTGAATCGAGCGGCTCGATTTGCCATGAGCACAGAAATCAGTGTTGAGACTCTGAAGGAGGAGGCGACTTTTAGGGCGAGACAGAAGAGGTCTCGCTTTTTTTTGGAGGG
>CAYFRY010000202.1:0-1463 GCA_964345665.1 uncultured Oscillospiraceae bacterium | reverse complement strand
GTACCTATTGAAACAGAATGCTTCTTACTTGCTTTGGCGTATAACGTTAACAAACTGCACTTTCGCTTAAAGAAACAACACATAGGTGTTCATTTATTTCAGATAAAATCGTCCGCATAAAGAAGCCAATTGAAGCAGAATGGAATCTGAGCTTAATTTCGCGCGCCTAAATTTACAACTGAGCGGAAATAACTATAAAAGCAGGCTTGAAACAAAGGCTTGATAGCTAGTTCCTGACGGTGTTTGAGACAAAATAAAGGAGTTGTCTCTCCTGTATGCCTTTCCACATACTTTTGAGACAACCCCAAGTCTTTCGTTATAAAATTGACGCATGGTTATGCTAAACTTATCCCTGTTAAATATTAATAAATCCGACAGGGTTGTGGAGAACATATGAAAAAACTACTCGTACTCTTCTTATCACTCACTTTTTTAATGCTTAACTTGACTGCCTGTTCAAGTAAAAAAACTGAAACTTTAAGTTCAAAGCCGGCTCAAAATAATACACAGTTCGCAGGCACGGAAACTGAACCGACTCCGACAGCGACTCCGGCACCTACAGGTTTATTTCCTCTTGACCAAACGAGCGCCGCGTCTGTCGCCCTGTATTTTATTGAGAATAGCTTGTCTTACCACGGTAAGCAGCAGCCCAGTGAGCTTCTTGATCCTGAGACGAATAATTACACGAATGTGTTTAATTGGCAGCAAAACCTCATCAACGAGCGTAGGACAAGCTTCAATAATCAGCAGCTTTTGTCTGACCTTATTGTGGAGGATATTTTTTCTTCTGAAAGCGAGCGCTTGGCTTTCTTTGCGCTCAAAACCTTGGAGACGTTTTACTATTTGGATGAGCCGGACAAACCGGCTCAAGCGCGCAGCATGTATTTGATCTTACTGCGAAAAATTGAGGGAAAGTGGCATGTTTCCTGGTCTGCGGACGGATCGAGTCTGCACATTATGGCCCACGGTTATGGTGAAGAAGACGAGCAGAAACCGAACCGCCCTTATTTTTCATATCATGATTTGTTTTTGCCATTTGTAGCGGCTGACACAATTGAGCGTCTGGATGAGCTTGATCTGTCTAATTTCGATGAAACGGCGGTTGTTTCTGCAATTCAAGGCTTTCCTTATGCCGATTTAGCCGCAATAGCCGGCACCGAACGGACGGTCATCGCTCAAGAAAAAGCCGCTTTGGCTGAGAATTTGCCACAGCGCCCTGCAAGCGCCTCTGAAGGGCTTCAAGCTTTTGATCGAGTGGCGATGGCTGAATACATTGAACAGTGGGCGATGTCACGAAACGAAGATTGGGGAGACTTTTCTCCCTATGGAGGAGACTGCCAGAATTTCGCCTCTCAGGTTCTCTTCCATGGAGGTGCGAGCATGGATATCGATGATGGAAGCTGGTATTTCGAATCTTTTGAATCACGCTCACCTGCTTGGAGTGGTGTGCCCTATATGGAAAC
>CAYFRY010000201.1:543-1726 GCA_964345665.1 uncultured Oscillospiraceae bacterium | reverse complement strand
CTACACAAAGATTGTCCTGATGAATAAACTGCAAGAACTCACGTGCTGCAGGAATCTTCGCTTGATCAATGATATTAGCATACTCCTCCATGGGCAATTCCGACATAAGCGCTTGTGTAGCGGTCATTCCCAAGGATTCCACACTGTCCAAAGCGCGCAGATATTGACCCAATGCGACTTTCTTTTGAACTAAGAATAAACTTTCTTCCATTGAGTCTTCAAGTAAAGCCGTACGCAAACGTTCCAACACTATCGGAGCCGCTTCCTGTGCCCTCTCGGTTTCGCAAGACAAAAGCAAAAAAGCGAAATCTTCCTCGCAATAATAAGCCGCATTAAAGCTGTCATTAATTAAGGAGGCTTCATAGAGCTCTTCGTAAAGCGCCGTACTTTCGCCAATGACGCTATCCAAATAAAGAGAAATCGTCATATTGCGTATCGCCAGTTCTTTCGGACTGAGCGGTTTTTGGGCAAAAGGATACGGATCTTTAATCCCTAACAAAAAGGAGGCATTTTCCACATCAAGCCGTAATTCAAGCTTGTTCCGGCTAAGCATAGCAGGCTCGTCAACCGCAACATAATTAGCGGCAACAGGCCAGGTTTTCGAAGACAAAACCCTGTCCAAATTCGCCAGAAGCGAAAATTTTTCCTCTTCAGAAAAGTCACCGGCAACAACAAGTCGCATGTTGGCGGGCGAATAAAAACGTGACCATATCTTTTTCATGCTTTCCGAGCTGACACGGAGAATGCTTTCTCGTGTTCCTCCAATATCTTCTTTCGCCCCATGCTTCAAATAAAGTGTTTTCATCAGTTGTTTGAAAGCAAAGGCATCCGGATCATCATTGTACATATCCAGTTCCGCACCAATGATGCTACGCTCCGCTTCAATACGATCCTCTTCCAAGTAAGGCTGAAGCAAGGCCTCCAGATAGAGTTGAAAAGCTTCGGCAAAAGCATGCGTCCCGGAAAAATAATAGACGGTCTGCGTATAAGAGGTAAAGGCGTTGGCGTGGCAGCCTAAAGCCGAAAGCTTACCTAGCAAGCCGCCTTCCCCGTCCCGGCTGAAAATACAGTGTTCTAAATAATGCGCCGAACCGGCGGCAATCTCCATCCGTTCCCCGTTTTCATCATACAGCTCTTGATGAATGGAACCGAAGGGAAAACCGAAGGAGGCAAACTTGCGCAC
>CAYFRY010000201.1:0-532 GCA_964345665.1 uncultured Oscillospiraceae bacterium | reverse complement strand
ATAGGCTTCGTAAGGAAGCTCTGAGAGCGCATCATACTTTTCAACCACACAGAAAGACTGAAGCGAGATGTTTCTATGTTTCATCCTCACGCACCTCCTCCCTCGATGCCGTTTGAGGTAAAAGGCAGTAGACGAAAACTTCTTTCAACGATTTGGCCAAGGCTTGAACGTCCTCGCGTGTTACGGCATGTAAATGCTCAAGCGCCTCCACGCTGTCTTGCGGATGACCCGCCTCAAGGGCACTCATCTGGTAGACCAACTGACCGTTCAAATTATCGCTTAAGAGCAAAAGCTTCGACTCCACCATCGCTAAAGAACTGTTGAAGTGCCTCTCACTGATCTCACCTGTAGCAATTTTCATTAGCTGCTCTCTGCAATCCGCTATTGCCTTTTCAATTTGCCCCGCATTGATTCCCGCGCTTACTTGTACCATCGCTAAATACTTCAAGGCTGTGGAATAGATACTGTACGCTAAACCGTGTTCTTCTCTGACTTGCTCAAACAGTAAGGAATGCGCATCAGAAAAAAAAAG
>CAYFRY010000200.1:0-1822 GCA_964345665.1 uncultured Oscillospiraceae bacterium | reverse complement strand
CGCCAGTAACATGAAACTGGCCAGCGGCATCATGCCCGCACAGCACTATTTGAAGGCCGGTCTGAAATTGGCCTTAGGCAGCGACGGTCCCTCCAGTAACAACAAGCTGGATTTCACGAGTGACCTGCGTCTGGCGGCTCTTTTGGGAAAATTGACCGACTTGGATCCGACGGCCTTGAGTGCAGAAACGGTTTTCCTGATGGCAACGGTTTGGGGCTATGAGGCCCTGGGTTATCCTGACGGCGGTCGCATTAAAGAAGGTGCTTTAGCCGATTTCCAGATTCTGAATTTTTCACAGTCACCTTCCTTCTGGCCTGAGCATAACTTGCTTTCCGCCTTAGTCTACAGTGCGGATCAGTCTGCCGTAGAGTCGGTCGCCGTGGCCGGTCGCTTCCTCATCGAACGAGGCGAGGCGAAAGCCTTTGATCTCGAAAAACTGAGGTATGAGGTACAGGCCTCTGCGTCTTATCTTTGCCAAAAATAGGGGAATTAATTAGCCTTGGCTAATCTTCCTTATTAGTAATGATTATCACTTGAGAAGAAAAATGAGCAATGTTAGAATAGTAGGGTATCAATAAACGTTAAGTTTATTTCATAAAAAATCACAGGATGAAAATCAAAGCAATTGACATCTTGTAAGAGAAAAGAAAGGGTTATTTATGGCAAGAGATCTTAAAGAACTCAAAGGTACAAAGACTGAAAAGAATCTTCAGGAAGCATTTGCAGGCGAGTCCCAGGCAACCAACAAGTACAGCTACTATGCTAGCGCCGCAAAAAAAGAAGGCTATGTTCAAATCGCTGACATCTTCACCGAAACTTCTCTGAACGAGCGTATGCACGCTAAACAATGGTTCAAATTCCTCAACGACGGTGATGTGCCTGTAACGACCGTCAATCTCAAAGATGCGGCCGAAGGCGAGAACTTTGAATGGACCGATATGTATAAGAGAATGGCTGAAGAAGCCAGAGAAGAAGGCTTTACTCAGATTGCCGCTAAATTCGAATTGGTCGGCGAAATCGAAAGAAAGCACGAAGAAAGATATCTTAAACTTCTCGAAAACATCGAAACCGGCATCGTCTTCTCCAGAGACGGCGACACCATTTGGCAGTGTAAAGAATGCGGCCACCTTGTTGTAGGCAAGAACCCTCCTAAGGTTTGCCCCGTTTGCGCACATTCCGAAGCTTATTTCTTTATCAGAGCCACAAACTATTAATTTAAATTTTCTAAATTAAAGTTATGAGTATAATAGGGGTTAGTGTTTGAAAAAGCACGGACTCCTATTTTTTTGTGAAAAAATCGGCTGTGGATACAACGCGGCTTTGGATAATATGAAAACCGAGGTAGAAAATGCTAAGCATAAAATCAGATTCCAGAGAAATTAAAGCGGGCGATACCTTTGTCGCTCTGACCGATTTGGGTCGCGATGGCCATCTTTTTATTGAGGGAGCGATTCAAAAAGGCGCCCAAACCATTGTCTATTCCCGAGACCCTGGAGAGAAAAAGCCCGGCATTACCTACATTAAAACAGAGGACACAAGAGCCTATTTGGCCCAAGCCTTGGACGAAAGCTATGGTCACCTGCTTCAAGAGATGACTTTGATCGGGATAACCGGTACCAATGGGAAAACCAGTATCTGCTATATGATAGCCGGTGCCTTGAATCGTTTAGGAATTCCCTGCGGCTATATCGGTACCATCGGTTTTTACTTGGGAGACAAGGTCAAAGACCTGGCCAATACCACACCGGATATGGTGGAATTATATTCTTACCTCTTGGAAGCTCACAGCAAGGGCTTCAAAACCGTTGCTTTAGAAGTCTCC
>CAYFRY010000199.1:0-1840 GCA_964345665.1 uncultured Oscillospiraceae bacterium | reverse complement strand
CGGGCATCGCGAACGGCTCAGGAGCCGTTTCCTGAAACAAGGACTTGATTTCTTCGAGGAGCACGAGGCGCTTGAGCTCCTGCTCTTTTATGCGCTTCCCCGCAGAGATACCAATGCCCTTGCCCACGAGCTTCTGGAGCGTTTCGGGAGTCTCCGGAACATATTTGATGCGGAGGCTGCCGATGTGGCGCGGATAAAAGGAATTGGAGAAAATAAAGAAGAAGAAGGCTAAAAAAGGCCAAGTCTTACGAACTTCTTTTCGCCAATTGACTTGCGTCAGTCGGGATTTAAATGAGCTGAAGGATGCGCCTGAAATTTCGAATTTATATGGTCTAAAAGCCGAAACCAAGACAGGTATCAGAATCAAAGCCATCAACGTTATGCCCGCCAACAGGCTGCTTCCTGCCAGACGAATGCGTAAAAAAGAAAGCAGTGTAGTCAGGAAAAAAAGCAAGGTATGCAGGGGCACAATACCCAATAAAAGTGAGGTGGGTAGATTGACAAGCCAAGTAGGGAAAAGTGTTCTGCGCAAAAGTTTTTTGGTGAGTGAGGGCAAAAGCTTAAGCCGCAGTAAGTGGCCACAGCTAAAAACCAAACTCAGCCAAAGAAGGGCCATCATCTGTCTATCTGCTCGCTCCTCTCAATTTCTTCACTTAATATATAGCGCGGCCGTCCTTTCAGTTCCATATAAATGCGGCCGACATAAGTTCCTATCAGGCCGAGGGCCAACATGATACTGCCGCCGGTAATCAATAGGAGGAGTATGACCGTAGTAAAACCGTCCGCAGCACGCCCGAGAAGGAAAGTGACTAAGGTCTGAATACCCAAAACCAAGGCGAAAATCCAAAACAGGACGCCTAATACGGTCACAAGGCCCAGCGGAGCAGAAGAAAACGAGGTGATGGCCTGTGTGCTGAGACGAAAGAGCTGCTTGGCGGACCACTTGGATACACCGGCACTGCGCTCGTCGACTTCAAAAGGCAAAGCGGTGCGTTTAAAGCCTATCCAAGCGGAAAGACCACGGAAAAAGGTATTCTGCTCCGGGCAGGCATTAAAGGCATCAATGGCTTTTCGGTCGAGGAGTTTAAAATCGGAGGCATTTTGTAAATCCAGGTGACTGAGTCTTTTAAAGACTTTGTAAAAGAGGCGGGCACTGATTCGGCCCAAAAAACTTTCTTTCTGACGTTCGATCTTGACACCGTCCACGATGTCCCAGCCTTCCTCTCGCCACAGCCTAAGCATTTCAGGGATATAGCGAGGCGGATGTTGAAGGTCACCGTCCATCAGAACGGCACAGTCTCCTTCGGCCTTGGCCAGTAAGGCACAGACGGCAGCTTCTTTACCGAAATTACGAGAGAAGCGTAAAGCGCGTAATGGAGCATACCTCTTTTTTTCGGCCGAAAGCACATCCCAGCTTCGGTCGCGTGAGCCGTCATCCACAACCAGAATTTCGTAGTCGCAATCCTTGATACCGGATAAAACAGCGTCAACAGCGGATAAGGTGAGGGGGATTTGTTCCTCTTCATTATAGAAAGGGATGAGTACGGAAAGCTTCATAGGAGACTCCTCAGGCTAGCATAAAAACTGCTGTTTCTAGATTCGATTTTATCACAAGTCCTCCAAAGTAGAGATTTTAAATGTGTTTAATCTGCTCTTAACATTGCATCCCTAAAATGCAAAAGGAGTCATAAGACTTACAAAGATGAAAAATCGACTGATTCAACAGTCATCATATTTTTTGGAGGATAAAGATTAATATGAAAAAAATGATTGCATCTGCTTTAGCATTAGGCACAAACTTTCGAACAGTAAGATATACAGGAAAACCAACTAAACCAGC
>CAYFRY010000198.1:1532-1869 GCA_964345665.1 uncultured Oscillospiraceae bacterium | reverse complement strand
CTATTCCCTGTCCCGGGGCTGGGCATCAGGCCTTGGCGGCAAACGGGAAAAACCTCAAAGCCGCCGTATAAGGTGAAATATCGGTAAGCCTCAAGTCCATAGCCGAGCTGATAAAACCGGAGTAATCATCGTGCATAACCCGTTCCAGGCCCTGCAACAAGCTATCTTCCGTCCGCTGAACCACCAGGTCCGAGCGCAGCTGTGCCAATAAAAACGCCCTCCGTTCACCGTAAGCACCGATATTGGCCCCTCTCTCAATGGTCGCAAAACGCTTTCCTTTCGGCAGGACTAAAACATCCCTTGCATCCCGCCTGGGTAAGACCGCCGCAAGTTGCAA
>CAYFRY010000198.1:0-1522 GCA_964345665.1 uncultured Oscillospiraceae bacterium | reverse complement strand
CGGCATGAGCGCCAAATCTTCTACAAAAAAATCGATAACACCGGCCTCTAAGGCTTCCTCCAGCATCTTTAAATCTGAACGTAATCTGGCCTCACGGCTCAAGGAGGAAGCGGACACACGAACTTCAAAAGACCACTCTCGCTCATTTCTAAGCTCACCGGAAGTCAACAGACGATACTGAAATCTCGGGTTCTTTTTCTTCAGATAGGCAAGCGCGGACTCGGTTTTTTGTAAGGCCAAATCCACATCACGCGTGCCCACACGCCAAACCTTTTCGGCAAAATTAAAACTCAGCTCAACTTTTCTGACTTCTTGCACCGACGCGGCTCACCTCCTGGTTTTTATCATCGGCTTGCTTTCACCGTATTATTTTCTTAAATCACAAAACTTTTCGCAAAGCCTGAGTAAAACCTCCCCCAGTTTTTCAAAACTATCCACACAAAGGAACTCATAGCGTCCGTGGAAGTTTTCGCCCCCGGTATAGAGGTTGGGACAGGGTAAGCCCCTATACGAAAGCTGCGAGCCGTCGGTTCCGCCACGAATAGGCTTAATCAACGGCTTAATACCCTCTTCTTCCATCGCCGCTTTGGCCAGCTCGATGAGGTAAGGATGCTCAGCTATTATTTCTTTCATATTACGATACTGGTCTTTAATTTCAAGAATAACACGCTCTTCACCGTATTCTGCGTTCATTTGTTCGGCCATTGAGACAAGTTTCGCTTTTCGCTTCATCAAGCCTTCTTCATCAAAATCGCGGATGATATAAGAAAGCTCGGCCTCTTCAACTTGACCTTTCATATCCGTTAAGTGGAAAAAGCCTTGATAAGCCTCGGTATGCTGAGGCGTCTCAAGATCGTCCAATTGCAAAGCAAAATCCCTCGCCATAAGCGTAGCGTTAATCATACGATTTTTGGCGTATCCGGGGTGGACATTTCTACCCAGGAAACGAATTTTAGCTGAGGCGGCATTAAAATTTTCCGACTCCAACTCTCCTTCTTCGCTTCCGTCAATGGTATACGCCACATCGGCACCGAATTTTGTGACATTGAAAAGATGTGCACCACGTCCGACTTCTTCATCCGGTGTAAAAGCAACGGCAAGGGGGCCGTGTTTTAAATCCGGCTGAGCCTTAAAGCGGGCCAAAAGACCCATAATGGCCGCCACCCCGGCCTTGTCATCGGCACCGAGCAAGGTCTGCCCGTCGGTTACAATGAGACGTTTCCCTTTCAGTTCATTCAGCCGAGGAAAAACTTCGGGGTCCATCACGTATTTACCCTCCGCGTCAAGCACAATGGGACCACCCTCATAGACAAGCGCTCTTGCTTTGACATCCGCACCGCTCATGTCCGGGGAAGTATCCAGATGTGCGATGAAACCCAAGGTGATTTGTTTCCCCGTTTTATCGGAAGGATCGGCGCAGTTGGAAGGCAAAAACGCCATAACGTAGCCGTTTTCATCTAAGTCGGCCTCGATGCCCAGCTCCTGCAGATAGTCCAGCTTCTCCAATACGCCCCACAGATCG
>CAYFRY010000197.1:0-1878 GCA_964345665.1 uncultured Oscillospiraceae bacterium | reverse complement strand
TGCGTGACACACGGGCCTATTCGCGTTTTGGGCGTGAAAGTGCGGAATCTCGCAAGATTTATTGGGAAGAATTGGAGCGAACGATAACACAGCTTTATTCTGTTCCTTCGTTAGCGCTTTGGGTACCTTTTAATGAAGCTTGGGGACAATTTGAAAGTGCCGAGGCTTATGAACGTATTTGGGCTATGGATAAGACCAGGCTGATAGACCACGCCAGTGGCTGGCATGATCAGGGTGCGGGTGATTTGCAGAGCCTTCACATCTATTTCAAAAAACTGAAGCTTAAACCGGACGGCTCGGGCAGAGCGCTTGCACTGACGGAATTCGGCGGCTTCAGCTATGCCGTACCGTCTCACTGCTCAAGCGAACGCCTCTATGGTTATAAACCTTTTCAGGATTTAGAGTCCTATCAGAGGGCCGTTCTAAACTTATTCGATGAATTGTGGAAAGAAGCCGGAATGCACTTGGCCGCTTTGGTCTACACTCAGCTTTCGGATGTAGAAGATGAGGTAAACGGCATTTTGACCTACGATCGCCATATTAATAAGTGGCCGCCGGAATCAAAGGCTGCGAGCGCTTTGAAATCGAAGTTGAATCGTTATCGTCGTTGAGGCTTCACCTCAGGCCAATTCGCTCGCTTTGTTTTAATCTATCGAAAAACCCTGCGCATTTTCTGTTTTCGGTCTGAAATATTGCGCCATCTGAAATGTTTACAATTGTTTACAATTAATGTCAAACAAAGTCAAAGTCGTGCTTTATAATTAAAGTCAAAGAAAGTCAATCGTGACTTGAGCGTCACGTGAAAGGAGTTTTGATTATGTTTGATTTAATACCATTTAACCGCAGAGAACGCAGAATATTTAGAAGTCTTGATCGCGATTTCGACAATTTCTTCAGAGGATTAGCCGATGTCGGCATGAAAACGGACATCGAAGACAAAGGTGAGTACTATGAGCTGAGCGCTGAAATGCCGGGCATAAACAAAGAAGATATCAAGCTGAGCCTTAACGGTGACCTTTTGACGATTAGCGCAGAACAAAAGAACGAGCGCAGCAGTGAGGATGAGAATTGTAATTTCATCTGCCGCGAGCGCAGTTACAGCAGCTACAGACGCAACTTCAATGTCCGTGACATCAAGACGGAGGACATCAAGGCCAAGTATGAAAACGGTGTGCTCAGTCTGACCTTACCTAAAAAAGACCCCAAACAAGTCGAAGCGGGGCCGAGGCAGATTGCCATCGAATAATGTCTTAAAAGCCTTACCCCCAAGTATCGAAGAGACCGCCCTTTTTCTCGTGGCGGTCTTTTTGAATACTATAAACTGATTTAACAAGCTCAAGGGATCAGCCTTTCAAATTGAGCGCTCGTAAGCCACCTTTATTCTGAGCTAAAAGCCCTTAAATCGAGCCTCGAAATCAGTTCGTCGCGAGAGCGGCACGTGGGTTCTAATCCTACCGTCTCTGCCAAAATTATGAAGCCCGCTTGCGTCAATGGCTTGCGGGTTTTATTTTTATAATTTGAGCATCTTGTGCGTGGCCTTTGTTTGACATTAGGAAATTTATTGTACGGTAAACTGGGATTTATTTAACTTTTTTCAGAAATCCTTTGCTTTGTCCACGCAAACAATGTTTCTGACATCATATTGAAATCTACCACCCCACCATTTTTTAAATTCAAGAAAGTTTCAAATATTATCCGTTCATCAGCAGATAAAACTTTGAGTAGTTCTTTTTGAGGGCTGATATAGGTTCCTGTTTGCTTGAAAGCAATTGCCTGTAAAACGAAGGAGGCAGCTTTATACAGTCCACGTAAAATATCTTCGCTCTTTTCATACAGCATATTGTGTACACATCCGTGGAATATGTTGCAAGCACCGAT
>CAYFRY010000196.1:0-1884 GCA_964345665.1 uncultured Oscillospiraceae bacterium | reverse complement strand
GTTTTGGAAGCTTTCTGGGGCGATGCCGTTGTTTTGGATGAAGGCAGTGAGCTGACCTGGATGCGTCAGCCACACTACTACAACGGTTTGTATCCTTATACTTATTCGGCAGGACTAACGATATCGACGGCCGTCAGTCAGCGCATAAATAAAGAAGGCCAAGTCGCTATCGACGATTGGATGAAAACCTTAAAGGCGGGCGGTACTTTGCGGCCTTTAGACTTTGCGTTGAGTGCAGGTGTGGCCATCGATACGGATCAACCGCTGATGGAGACCATCGCCTATATCGGCTCTATGATTGACGAGATAGAGGCGCTTTTGCCGGAAGATGAAAGATTTACGGAGTGCTGAGTCTTTGAGTAAGAAGCGTCAAAAGAATAAGGCATTAAGCAGAGAGACCATTCGTTGTCGCAGCCTTAACCATTTAGGACAGGGCGTTGCAAATTTATCGGATGGCCTGACCGTTTTTGTCAAAGGCTTACTGCCCGGAGAAGAAGCGGAAGTGGAGCTTACGGAAGTCAAGCGGAACTACGCGCTTGCGCGATTAGTTTCTGTTGTGGAACCTTCTACTCAACGCGTTGAAGCTCAGTGTCCTGTTTTCGGGCGTTGCGGGGGCTGCAGTTTCCAGCACCTGAGTTACGAAGGGCAGTTGCTTCAAAAAGCCGAACGCGTCCGCGAGAGTTTTATTCGCATCGGCGCTTTTCCGGAGGCTTTGATTTATGAGCTCTTGCCTGAAGCTTCCATGGCTTCGGCCAGTCCTTTGCCCTGGCGCTATCGTTGTAAATCCCAGATGCCCATACAGTTTGTTTCAGGGGACTATCGCATCGGTTTTTATGAGCAGGGCAGTCACGACATAGTCGATTCGGATGATTGCCCGATTCAGGACAGGGCGGCTGATCTGGTACGTGGAGCTCTGCGAATGGCCCTTGCTGATTTTCCTATTTCGGCTTATGACGAACGGAGCGGCGAAGGTTTACTGCGCCATTTGGTCGTACGCGTCAGTCAAGCGACAAAAGACGTCAGTGTCATTTTAGTTTTAAATCTATCGGCTGAGGATTATAAAAACTTAGCTTCTGAATCAGAACTCAGCTTATTTTTAATAAGTTTTAGTAAGCATTTAAATGACGTCTTGACATCAGAAGGCCATGCTTTGTCTGCACTCTATTTGAACCACCACACTAGGCGTAATAACCTGATTATGGGCCCTGATTTGACGGAATACTACTTTCTTCGTGACTTGGAAGAAGAGGTTTTAGGCTTGAAGTACCGCATTTCTCCGGCGGCTTTTTTCCAAGTCAATCCCGCTCAAACCCAAACACTTTTTTCCGTGGTTTTAGAGCTAGCCTATCTTCAAGGGCATGAACGTGTCTTTGATTTATACTGCGGAGCCGGGAGTATTACTTTGCAATTAGCTCGACAAGCCGGACAGGTGAAAGGCTGCGAGATTGTTCCTTCTGCTATAGACGACGCAAAACACAATGCTGCGTTAAACAGCATTACGAACGTGGATTTTGAAGTCGGCTCCGCCGAAGATTTGGTGCCTTCTTGGATTGCAGCCGGTGAGCGGGCCGATTTGATCGTAGTTGATCCACCGCGCAAAGGCTTGGAGCGTTCTTTGATAGATACTCTGCTTGCTGCAGCTCCTGACAAGATAATCTATGTTTCCTGCGATCCGGCCACACTCGCCCGTGATTGTCGCCTTTTGTGTGAGCCGGGTTTGTATGAACTGAGGCATATTTCTGCCTATGACATGTTCCCGCAGGGGATGCACGTTGAGACGGTGGTATTGATGTCAAGGGTAGATAAGTAAGCGTGTAATAAGATAAGTAAATAAGGGCTTTCCGTGGTTTGAGGTCTGGTTCTAAGCCGGAAGGATAATCACGG
>CAYFRY010000195.1:0-1891 GCA_964345665.1 uncultured Oscillospiraceae bacterium | reverse complement strand
GCAGCCGATGTCATCATGATTTTGATTCCGGACGAAAAGCAGGCCGCTATGTTTAAGAAAGATATTTTACCTAATCTCAGCGAGGGTAAGGCCTTGGCTTTTGCTCACGGTTTTAACATTCATTATCAGCAGATTATCCCTCCGAAGGATATTGACGTTTTCATGATTGCGCCTAAAGGCCCGGGGCATACCGTTCGTAGCGAATAGGAAATCGGTCGCGGCGTCCCTGCTCTCTTCGCGGTTTACCAGGACTATACGGGGCAAGCGCAAGATATCGCTTTCGCCTATGGTGCGGGTATAGGCTCTGCCAGAGGCGGCCTTCTCGAAACCACTTTCCGTGAAGAAACGGAAACCGATCTTTTCGGCGAGCAAGTCGTTCTTTGTGGCGGTGTTTCTGAACTCATGAAAGCCGGTTTTGAGATTCTGGTAGAAGCGGGTTATGACCCCGAGAATGCCTATTACGAGTGTATGCACGAAATGAAACTGATTGTTGATCTGGTCTTCCAGGGTGGCCTCAGCACCATGCGTTATTCCATCAGTGATACGGCCGAATACGGTGATTACACGGTAGGCAGTCGCATCATCACGGAGCAAACGCGTCAAGAAATGAGAAAAGTTCTGAAAGAAATCCAGGACGGCACTTTTGCCAAAAATTGGATTGCCGAAAACATGACGGGCAGAGCCTATTTCAACTCCAGAAGACGCATCGAAGCGGAGCATCCCATCGAAAAAGTGGGTAAAGAGTTGCGCGCTTTGATGAGCTGGAATGCGAGCATTGACGTCGATTAAGTTCCTGACTTATCTTTAATGTGTTTGAAGCTGCCTCACCGACCTTAAGGTGAGGCGGTTTTTTTAGACTAAAACCGTACAGCTAAAACTCTTCCTTTCCTTTATAATGTAAAGAGCAAGAAAGGTTGTGACGTAAGATGCAGAATCAATGGGAAGCCAATAATAAATTACTCCTGCTCTATTTGGTTGATAAGCTTCCGGGACAAACGGAATCCGACTTAATGGGCTTGGCGATAAAAACCTTATACTTCGACTTTTTCACATACAAGCAACATCTCGAGCAACTTTTGTCACAAAATTTAGTTTACTGCGCCTATAAAAAGGACGACCCGCGTAAGGATGCGAAGGGCCGAGCGGAAGAACGTGTTTATTTAACGGAACAAGGACAGAACATTCTGACCGAGCTTCGCGAAAATATCCCCTATCCTATGCGTAATACAGTAGACGCACTCAGCCAAAACTCTAAGGAAGAAATAGAGAATAAGGACAGTATCATTGCACAATATAGTTTAGCAAGTGACGGTTTCTACCATCTTGAACTTCAACTGATGAATGGGACAGACTGTCGATTCAGGACCACTTTAATGCTTGCCGATGAAGTAAGTTGTAAAAAAATGGCGAAAAACTGGAAAACCAATCCTTACGCCATTTATCAAGAATTTTTACGCATTCTTCAAGCCGATTAATCTTTATCAGAGCACTCCGTCAGGGTGAGTCGGAGAGGTTTTCGCCTGTTCTCCATAATCCGAAGAAGATTCCTCAGCATTCGGCCCTCTGTCTCCCTGAACAGGATTGGGAAACTCCGGTGCATTTTTAGCGCTGTTTTTTAACAGAAGCTCCTTATAGTGTTGATCTCTGGACTTATTCTCAACATCTTTTTTACGGATGCTTTCATCCGTATATTGAAGATAAATGTTTTCGAATTCAAATTCATCAATCTTTTCTTTCACTAGGAGAAGCTCCGCAATAGCATTCAAAGCGTGTCTGCGTTCACGCAAGACGTTTAAGGTCTCCGCATACGCCTGATCGATGATAGTTTTTATTTCTTCATCGATTTCCGCCGCAAGCTTGTCGCTGTATTGCGTCGTGTGACCGTAGTCGC
>CAYFRY010000194.1:0-1969 GCA_964345665.1 uncultured Oscillospiraceae bacterium | reverse complement strand
TACAGTACGGCATGATTGAAGGAGCGTTTATGAACTCGGAGGACGCGGAAGTGCATGCGAAACAAGCGCCGCTAAATGAATGCTTGGAAAATACCGCAGCACGATACGGGGTTTCGAGTGAAGCGATTGCGGTGGCTTGGATTTTACGTCATCCGGCTTTGATTCAGCCGGTGGTGTGTTCTATGAACCCGGAGCGTTTGCGTCGTATTGTTTCGGCTTTGGATATTTGTTTAACACGCGAGGAATGGTATGACATCTACAAGGCCGGAGGAAATGTTTTACCCTGACGGAGCTTAAACCGGGCTTTACCTTCTGATGGATGCTAAGGCTCCAAGTAAGCGCGCATATCGTAAACCGTGATGATTTCATTTCCTGAACGCTTTTCCGAAAAGGGAAAGTGTTGGAGGAAGAAGTCTTCATTCAGATTTTTCTGATTGCTTCGAAAGCTTTTATCAATGAGGGCAAAGGATAAATGATGTTCATTAATCAAGCTCTTGAACTGCTCGAAATCACCTTCACATCCCGACCAAAGATCAAAATAGATGAGTTCTCGGGCACCGGAGTTGTAACCGGCGGACCAGGAATAGTAGGGCCAACCGTACCAGGCCTGCCGACCCGAATAATAAAAAGAATGATAGTACCAAGTCGGCGTTAAAAAGATGGCTCGCTGTGGCGTCTCGTTTTCAAGCCAGTCCAGGAATTCGCTTTCGATTGCAATGGGAAAGTCGGCCTTGCTTTTATGGTAAAAGGCTCCAAAATCAAGAAGTCCGCTCAGACTAAGCAAGAAGGCCAAGACAAGGGCCAAGCCTTTATTTATATAGCTCGTCCACCGTCCGGATGCGTATGCCCATAAGCGTGTAAGTAACGACAGAATAGGCAGGCACAAAAGTAGGCGGGTCATGATGATGTACTTGTGGTTGACATTGAGGTCCGGTGTGAGGCTGAGCGTGAAAGCCAATACAAGAGGCATGATGAGAGCTAAAGAAAAAATTTTCTTGGCTCTGACTTTTAGAAGACCAGGTGAAGCAATCAAGGCGGGTAGGGCTAAACCGAGCAAGACGAAGAGATAAGCCAGAACCCCGACAAGACTCTTATCCTCACTTAAAAAACCCCAGATAAACTGAGGACGAAGCACATTTTCCACGCCACCTGAAAAAAGACGGCTATAAAACAGGCTTGCCGCAAGAGAAATCAGGGCCGTCAAAAGATAAGCCAGCTTAAAACGTGCCCCTAAGGCCATGACAAACAAGATAAGAAGAAGTCCGAGTGTTACTGCACCATGCCAGTAGGGCAGGCAGAGCATAAGAAGCAAGACAGCCATCAGAGCCTTTTGTTCCGAAATCGAGCCGGACAACCAGCCCTCGCGCATCCGCCACAAGTCGAGAAAGCGTTTTCTTGAGCGAAGGGTCGGAATAAAAACAATGAGCACCAGTAGAGCCACCGCCATGGCAAAAAGAAAATGCCGTTGATTGGCATAAACATTCATATTCCAAAGTCCCCAGTCGTCGTTGGGCTGTGTACCGATGAAATTGCGATTATCCAAAAGAAGCTTAAAAACAGGAACGGCTTGCTTGCGACTTTGCTGCCACACTGAGCCTAGATACGGGAGCCAAGCCAAGGAACTATGAAAAAACCAGAGGGCTTGAACCCAAAAAAAAGCACTTCGACGACGCGTGAAGTAGACCGCTAAGGCACCCATAAAAGCGGCGAAAGAAAAGAGACCTATGGACGAAGCGAGGTTTAAAGCGGCTGGCAAAGTCAGGCCCAGTGCGTGCAGACAGGCCGAGAAGAAAAAGAAGAAGAAATGATAACGCATGCCGGCACCCGCATAAACGGGATAGTCGAGAGGAGCGTAGTTGTCACCTCGGACAAAGGCGGAAATGTTGGCTATGTGTGGTCCGTAATCTCCGAAGACAGTGAGACCGGAATAAATATTAGCGTCAGTCTGACGAAAACTCCTGTAAAAAAG
>CAYFRY010000193.1:0-2076 GCA_964345665.1 uncultured Oscillospiraceae bacterium | reverse complement strand
GGAAACCATGCTTGGCGACACCGCCGTTGCGGTTCATCCTGACGATGAGCGTTACAAGGCCATCGTAGGTAAAAAAGTCCTTTTACCTATAGTTAATAAAGAAATTCCTGTTGTTGCCGATACCTATGTTGAAATGGAATTCGGTACCGGTGTGGTTAAAATTACCCCTGCACATGACCCCAATGACTATGCTCTCGGCTTGAGACATCATTTGGACATTGTGGACGTCATGACAGATGACGGACATATTAACGAACTCGGTGGAGCATATGTCGGCATGAGCCTATTAGAGGCCAGAAAGGCTTTGGTCACTGCCTTGGATGAAGGCGGTTACTTGGTTAAGACAGAGGGCTACACGCATAATGTGGGAACTTGTTACCGCTGTGGTACAACCATAGAACCTAAGCTTTCTTTGCAATGGTTCGTTGCTATGGAAGAACTTGCCAAACCTGCTATTGAGGCGGTTCGTAATAACGATACGGTTTTTATTCCTGAACGATTTGACAAAATTTATTTCAATTGGATGTGTAACATTCAGGATTGGTGCATTTCCCGTCAATTGTGGTGGGGACATCGTATTCCGGCCTATTATTGCGAAGACTGCGGTGAAGTCACGGTTTCTACGGAAAAACCGGGAATGTGTAGGGCCTGTCAAAGTGACAAGTTGGTACAAGATCCAGATACATTGGATACTTGGTTCAGCTCTGCGCTTTGGCCCTTCAGTACTTTGGGCTGGCCGGAAAAAACGCCCGACTTGGATTACTTTTATCCAACGGACAGTTTGGTGACCGGCCCGGATATTATTTTCTTCTGGGTGGCGCGCATGATTTTTTCCGGACTTGAACAGATTGGAAAGACGCCTTTTCATACGGTTTATTTGCACGGAATTGTCAGGGATGCTCAGGGCCGAAAGATGTCCAAGTCTTTAAATAACGGTATAGATCCTTTAGAGATCATAGATCGCTCCGGTGCGGATGCCTTACGATTTGCCTTAATTGATGGCAATGCTCCGGGGAGTGATCAGCGCTTCAGAGAAGAAAAGGTAAAGGCAGGAAGTGCCTTTATTAACAAGGTGTGGAATGCCTCAAAATTTGTTTTGATGAACCTCCACGAAGACGAAGTCTACGCTGATTTTGACGAATTTGCTCTACGCATGGAAGATCGATGGATTCTGTCTAAACTCAAGCTGACGATTGAAGAGGTCACTGCCAATTTAGAAAAATTTGAATTCGGTTTAGCCCTCAGTAAAGTGAATGCGTTTATCTGGGATTCTTACTGTGACTGGTACATTGAAATGGTCAAACCGCGTTTGCGTGATCCCTCTATGAAAGGTAGTTTGGAGGCAAGGGCTATTCTGTTAGATGTATTAAAGGCTTCTCTTAAATTGCTACATCCTTTCATGCCTTTCTTTACCGAGGAACTTTATAGCTTCTTACCGGGTGAAAAAGAGAGTTTAATGCTTTCAAACTGGCCTGATGCAACGACCTATAAAAGTGAGCCTGAAGCGGAAGAAGAGATGAACACCCTGATGAGTGCGGTCAGACAGGTGCGCAATATCCGAACGGAAATGAATGTACCTCCTTCGAAGCGTGTTTCTATGACCCTTGTCTCCACAGACAAGGCCTTCAGTTCCCTTTTTGAAAACGGCATGGACTATTTGGAACGCTTGGCGGGAATTGAAAGCATACAAACTCAGACGGAGAAGGATAACGTGCCCGACAATTCCGTTTCAGTTGTTATGCCGGCAGGGACACTTTATATTCCGTTGGCTGATTTGATCGATTTAGAGCAAGAACGCGTCCGTGTTTCGAAAGAATATGATAAGGTAACGGCCGATATTGCCAAACTGAAAGCGAAATTATCAAATGCTTCCTTTACCGGTAAAGCGCCGGCCGCTGTTGTTCAAAATGAACGTGACAGGCTCGAAAAGTTGCTTATCTTATCAGACCAATTAAAGGAGCGTCTGCAATCCTTAACGGTTTGACTTAATAGAAGTGAAAGACTAAAATTTACATGTTGAAGAGGCCTAGAAATAGCTAATTAACATGAATAGAAAAACAAGGAGATTTATTTATG
>CAYFRY010000192.1:0-2127 GCA_964345665.1 uncultured Oscillospiraceae bacterium | reverse complement strand
ATAAACCGGGTTCGAAAATGGCCGCGGCAACTAAAACCAGGAGTAGGTAAGGAAAGGACATGACCATGTCCGTGAAGCGCATGATGATGACATCCAGCCAGCCGCCGAAATAGCCGGAAAGCAGGCCGAGCAGCACTCCGACTGCCGTAGAAATCAGGGTCACCATGAAACCTACCAGTAGCGATATGCGTGTTCCGTAGAGCAGGCGACTCAAGAGATCGCGACCGATTTGGTCGGTACCCAGCCAGTGGGTCGCGCTCGGGGCCTGATTAAAGCCGGAAATTGTTTTATTCGGGTCAAAAGGCGACAGAACAGGGGCAAGCAAGGCGGCCAGCACAATGAACAGCAGCAGATAAAAACTGAAAAGGCCCAGTTTATGTTTCTTAAAGCGACGCCAGATGGTCTTGTAGTAGGGTTCACTTGCCTCAAAGATGAGTTCCGGATTGAAGTCTTCGCTCAGTGAACGGAGTTTGTTTTTTCTTGAAATCATACAACTCCCCCCTTCACTCTAAACGAATCGTGGGATCGACAATGGCGTAGAACACGTCGGTCACAATATTGGCAATCAGAACAACAATGGCGGTCAGCAGACAAACCCCCATGATGACAGGATAATCCCGGTCGAAGATGGCATTCATCGTCAAAAGCCCAAGTCCGGGCCAAGAGAAGACCTGCTCCACGATGACCGCGCCACCGAAAAGAACGGGAATTTGAATACCGATAATCGTCACAATGGGTACTAAGGCATTACGCAAAGCGTGCTTGTAGATGACACGTCTTTTGCCAATACCTTTCGCTCTTGCCGTACGCAGATAGTCTTTTTGTAAAATCTCAAGCATAGACGATCGGATATAACGGATATTGCTTCCGGTCGTTGAAATGGCCAGAACCAGCATCGGCATAATCAGATGTTTAAACACATCCCAGGCGCCGCCGTCCCCTCCCAGGGTACGCATCCCGTCCAAAGGAAGCCAGCTTAAGCTGACATGAAAAATGAAAATGAAGACCATAGCCAGAAAAAAGCTAGGGATACTGGTGCCGACAAAGGAAGTCGTCACAATGGCATAGTCGCTTCTCTTGTATTGGTTAACCGCGGAATAAATACCCGCGGGAACGGCAATAATCAGAGACAAGAGTAAGGAGCTGCCCATAAGCAGCAGGGTCGGTCCGATTTTGTCGCCGATCATGCTAAGTACAGGCTCATAAGATTTGACAGAATAACCTAAATTTCCTTTCAAAAGCTGCCGGATCCAAACCCAGTACTGTACGAAAAACGGTTCGTTCAGACCGAGTTCAATCGCTTTCGCGTCAATCGCCGCCTGAGAAACACGTGGCCCTCTCAACATATCCAGTGGGCTACCCGCCAGATTCATGATCAAAAAGTCAATCAGCGTAATCCCGATCAGTACCGGAATCGCGATGAGCAAGCGTTTGAGAATGTAGCGCAGGAGAGCATTATTTTTCATCCTACTCTCCTTTGTTCACTTTTTCGGCCAAACGACGCGCCATAACAGGGCAAGCCAGCAAGTGTTGTTTGCCCGTTTTTACGCAGGATGTCACATAAGTCAGTTCAGGCCTTTCGGCGCGACAAGTCTCCTCGGCATAGGGACAACGAGGGTGGAAAGCACAGCCCGAAGGAGGATGGATATTGGAAGGGACCTCCCCTTGAAGCAGTTCCCTTCCCACTTTTCTGGCTTCGGGATGAGGGATAGGCGAGGACTTGATTAGGAACTGCGTATAGGGATGCATGGGGCACTTGAAGAGTTCTTTAGCAGAGGCCAATTCTACGATACGGCCCAGATACATCACCGCAATACGTTCACTGACATAATTGACAGCCGCCAAGCCATGGGCAATAAAGAGGTAGGTTAAATCCAGTTCTTCCTGTAAGTCTTTCAGCAGGTTCAGAATTTGTGCTTGAATGGAAACGTCCAAGGCCGAAACCGGTTCGTCACAAACGATGACACGAGGATTAAGTGAGAGCGCTCTGGCGATACCCAGGCGTTGTCTTTGCCCACCTGAAAACTCGTGGGCATAGCGGGCCTTGCTGTTCTTGGGCAAACCGACCATGTCCAAAAGCCGGTCGATACGTTTTTCTACACTACTTCTGCTTTCCAGCTTGTGATA
>CAYFRY010000191.1:1353-2141 GCA_964345665.1 uncultured Oscillospiraceae bacterium | reverse complement strand
ATAACCTGGTCGTACAGAATATGCAAACGGTCCTGAGTAAGACTAAAGCCAAAAATATCGCCTACTTCGGCTCTGAAGAAGAACAGGTCACGAATGGTTGTCTTGCGGCTATGGGCCTGGACTACGTCAAGCTGGGTGAACAAACCGGTGAGATGGCGGCTTCGATTTTGAGTGGAGCCAAAGCGGAATCTATCCCCGTAGGCGTCATTAAAGAAGCCTCCCCCTTCTATAACAGTCAAGCAATGGAAATACTGGGTCTGAGTATTCCTGAAAAATTTAAAGACCGTCTGGTAGACGTTGCTCCTTGAGAGCAGAGAAGAATCGTCCAAGCCTCGCCTCTATCCTATTGCTACAAAGTTGAAAAATGCACCACGCATGGAACGAATATCAAGTTTGTAGCAGGGGTACAGGGCGGACCGATAAAAACAAAAGGATTAATTAAATGGACATCGCACTTGCTTTGCTAATAGATATTCTTGAACAAGGTCTTATTTATGGGATTATGGTTCTTGGTGTCTACATTAGTTACAAAATTCTAAACTTCCCGGACCTCTCGGTTGACGGAACCTTTCCCCTCGGTGCAGCGATCAGCACTATATTGATTGTACGAGGTGTCAACCCATGGCTTGCCCTGCTTTGTGCCTTGTTCGCAGGTGCCTTGGCCGGCTTGTGCACGGGTATCTTACATGTTTACGTAAAAATATCGGAACTTTTTTCGGGCATACTGGTTATGACGGTTATGTTTTCAATCAACCTGATTATAGTCGGAAACTCCAATCTTCCTTTTT
>CAYFRY010000191.1:0-1324 GCA_964345665.1 uncultured Oscillospiraceae bacterium | reverse complement strand
ATTATTCTGTTTTGTAAGATCGTCCTTGATTGGTTTCTTAAGACTAAGCGAGGCATGCTCCTTCGTGCAGTCGGCGACAACCAACAAGTGGTCGTCGCCGTTGGCATTTCACCCGGCCGTGTCAAAATTATGGGCTTGTCCCTAGCTAATGCTCTGGTTTCCCTTTCAGGCGCCGTTCTTTCGCAGCAGCAAAACTTTTTTGAAGTCAGTACAGGAACCGGCATGATGGTTCTCAGTTTGGCCTCCGTTATCGTGGGCATCGTCCTTTTCCAACGTCTTAGCTTTATGAAGGCCACCACCATGGTTATTCTAGGCTCTATTATCTATAAAGCCTTAGTTGCTTTGGCCATAAATTTCGGTGCGGACGCACGTTATATGAACCTCATTCGCGGCATCCTCTTCCTTCTCGTCTTGTTATTAAACCAATTGAGCGAGAAAGGAGAATCACGCCGTGCTTGAAATTAAAAAAACAGTTCGTATCTATTATCGGCTCCAACGGCTCAGGCAAAACTTCCTTGCTGAATTTAATCTGTGGCAGTATTCCTTTGGAAGAAGGAGAAATTTTGCTGGATGGAAAAAACATCACCCACATGCCCGAGTTTGTACGCAACAGACGCATCGGACGAGTCTTTCAAGATCCGTCCAAAGGCACTGCGGCAGATATGACCGTTTTAGAAAACTTGTCTATAGCCGCAGGAAAGTCTAAACCCTACGGTTTAAGAAGAGGCGTCAACAACAAGCTCAAGGCTCATTTTGCCGAACTCTTAGAACCTTTAGGCATGAACTTGGAGAACCGCCTCAACCAGAAGTGCGGAACCCTTTCAGGAGGTCAGCGTCAGGCCCTCGCACTCTTGATGTCTACCATGGTTAAGCCGGACTTGCTGATTTTGGACGAGCATACGGCCGCTCTGGACCCCAGATCCTCTCAGACGGTCATGGAACTGACCGACAAACTGGTCTCCGCAGGTGATTTTACGGTCATCATGGTAACGCACAACCTGCGTTTTGCTCTGGACTACGGCAATCGTATATTAATGATGCACGAGGGTAACATTGTTCTGGACAAAAAGGATGAAGTAAAAGAGGCCATCATACTGGACGATATTCTGACTATTTTCAACAATATCTCAATCGAAATAGGTAACTGAATGCGTTCCCCCTTCAATGGTATTTTTTTAACATGAAGACGATAAATGATATAAAAGCTATCGTGGTGGATATTGACGGGACGATTCTTCGAGAGGACGGGACAGTAGATCGTGGCTTGGCGGAGGTCGTTGAAGCGCTTGAAGAACTGGGCGTTGCTTTCACTTACGCAACGGGT
>CAYFRY010000190.1:0-2143 GCA_964345665.1 uncultured Oscillospiraceae bacterium | reverse complement strand
GTGAGCTATCGCGAGGGACGGTTTTTTTTTTTTTTTTTCCCGGATACGTTCTACCCCGGTGGTGACCCGCTTAAAGAGGCAAAACACAATTGGGTTACGGCCAGACGTGCTCTCCTGAGAAAACCTTTGGATCGCATCGGCTACGGTGGTTACCTGAAGCTGGCTCTGGATTTCCCCGATTTTATCGACTACATCGCGAAAGTCACGGACGAGTTTCGCATGCTGAAGGAGCGTGTAAGCCGTTTTGCTTTAAACGAGTTGCGGTGCTGAGTACGCAGGCTAGCCTTTGTCGCTGAGGGCTTCACATGGTGCACCACGCCCTCTATTACAAGCAAAACTACAGCTATGCCGGCGTAATCGATTACCTCGCCGGTGCGCCCTACGATGTGGAGTTTATCGATTTTGAGCAAGTAATCGAGGATTCCTCTTGCTTGGAGGGCATTGATTTGATTTTCAATATCGGTGACCAGGACACTGCCCACAGCGGCTGTCTGGTTTGGGAGAATCCGAAACTGGCCGCTGCGCTCAAGCACTTTGTTTGGGAAGGTGGCGGTTTCATCGGTGTCGGTGAACCGACGGCCCATGCCTTTCAAGGTCGAATTTTCCAACTCGCGGATGTGATGGGTGTGGATAATGAAAAAGGCTACAGTATTGGCAGAGACAAATACAATCGCAAAATCAAGACCCATTTCATCATCGAAGGCATTAATCTTGAGCACACGGATTTTGGAGAAGAAAAACCTTATGTTTACGCGCTTGAAGGAACGGAGGTCTTGGCGCAAAACCGAGGAGCGGTACAACTTGCCGCTCACTCCTTCGGCAAGGGCCGTGCTGTCTATATCAGCGGTCTGCCTTTTAATTTTCAAAATGCAAGGCTTTTACACCGGGCTATCCTTTGGGCCTGTCACGCTGAGAATGAATTAAAGATGTGGTACTCTGAGAATCCTTACATTGATGTGCATGCCTACCCGGAGAATCGAAGCTACTGCATTGTTAACAATACGAGTAATGAGCAAAGCAGCACAATTTACAATGGCAAGTCTGAACCCCGGGACATTTGTTTAAAGGGAGGCGAAATTCGTTGGATGGAGGTTTGACTCTCTTAGCCCTTTTTTAGCCATTTTTTCAAGTTGTGCAGAGTAAGAGCCCCAAAGTTATTTTGCTAGTTCTTAACCTGTCCATTACCTGTCCATTTTTTCAAGGTGTACATAGTTTTTGAGAGAATGTGTTGATATCCATCCTGCACAGCTTGAAATTTTGGGTAGAGAAACATAAAAGATTGGGACGCCTTCATTATTCTGGACGCATTAGGCCACACAGCTTGAAATTTTGGGCGTAAGAGAGCTACGGTGCTATACTGGAAAGAAAAAAGAGGATTCTTTTGTGATCATTACCCTCACCTTGAACCCTGCTCTGGACAAAACAGCGGAATTGGATGAACTGAATATGGGCGGTTTGAACCGTCTTTATAACTTGCGCGTTGACGTTGGGGGAAAAGGTCTCAATGTCTCCAAATGCATTCAAGCTTTAGGTGGTGATTCGTTAGCTATGGGTTTTTGTGGCGGAGAGACAGGCGCGAACCTACAGCACCAAATAACAGCGCTCGGACTCAAGCAAGCCTTTACCGAAATAGCAGAAGAAACACGGACCAATCTTAAAATTTTAAGCCCTCAGCACGGTGTGACGGAGTTTAACGAGCCGGGTCCACACGTATCGCCTTCGGAAATAACAGAATTAAAAGAGCAAGCGCTAAAGCGAGTAGAGGAAAACCCCGGTGCAATTTTTGTCCTCTCGGGGAGCTTAGCGCGAGGTTTTACAGGACAAGATCTGTCCGAGCTTTGCCAAAACTTAAAGTCCAAATCTGCCCGTCTAGGGGTTGATTTAATCAAACCCAATCTTGTAGAACTGATGGAACTGTTTCATTTAGAAAATACCCCAACCTTGCATGAAATTGAGAAATATAGCAAAAGACTGCTTGCCGACGCTGGCAATGTGGTGATTTCTCTCGGCCCGGAGGGCGCCCTTTTTCTGAACAAAGAGGTTTCCTTTTATGCTCCTGCCCTTGAAGTGCCTATGTGTTCAACGGTTGGAGCCGGGGATAGTATGCTCGGTGCCTTAGCCTTAGCTTTTGAACGTGGTCTTA
>CAYFRY010000189.1:0-2151 GCA_964345665.1 uncultured Oscillospiraceae bacterium | reverse complement strand
GGGGCTCTGACCATTTTTATGCTGCATCTTTCCCGTTTAGCTGAAGAAATTGTGATTTGGAACAGCCAGGAGTTCGGTTTTATAGAGCTGGATGATGCCTATGCAACAGGTTCAAGCATTATGCCTCAGAAGAAAAATCCCGACGTGGCCGAATTGACACGCGGGAAAGCAGCCAGAATGATGGGACAGCTGACAACACTTTTAGCCTTGATTAAAAATTTGCCTCTCGCCTATAACAAAGATATGCAGGAAGATAAGGAAGCGCTGTTCTCAGCAGTGGATACAGTAAAAATTACCTTGCCGCCTTTTATCGGCATGCTTGCCAGTATGAAGGTCTCGGACAAAATGGCCAAAGCGGCGGAAGGTGGCTTTACCAATGCGACAGAGGTGGCTGACTATTTGGTGGATAAGGGCCTTCCTTTTCGAGAGGCACATCATGTGTCCGGCCGTTTGGTGCATTATTGTTTGGAAAATCATTGTGCTTTAAACGATTTAAGTTTAGATCAATTTAAAGCTTTTTCCCCTCTGTTCGAAGAGGATATTTTTAAGGCGATCGATTTGATTGAGGCGGTTTCTAAGCGCAAGTTGATTGGTGGACCTGCCCCGGATACGGTTAAAGAGGCCATTGCCAAGGCAAGAAAAAAGCTGCTAAATTTTACAGCTTAATGATTGTTAATCCATCGTTTGGTGAGCTTTCTTGAAACACAGGTAAGCTCACTTTTTCTTATTCTTTTTTCCACCCTTTTTGTCTTTTGACTTTGATTTGTCTTTGTTTTTCCGCTTAGCAGGAACAAGCGACTCCAATTTACGCAGCGCCAAAGGTTCCACTTCCTTTTTCTTGATAATAGGAGCAACATCCGTTTCCGTCTCTGCTTCCTGAAGCGCTTTAAAACGAGCACGCAGTTTCTTTTCTTCAGAAACACTGAGCTTAGCGCCTTCTGCTATCAACTTCGCCAACGCATAATAATCACCGGAAAAGGTTTCATCAACAAAGGCCTGCACACGCTCATTCAGTGCCTGTTTTTTACCTATGACAGGTACATAAAGATAAGCTTTCGTGCTTCTCTCCGTTCCGATATAACCCTTCTTCTCGAGACGTGAGGCTAAAGTCAAAACCGTCGTTCTGCTCCACTGCGTTTTTTCAGAGAGTTTTGAAACAATATCGGACATATAAAGGGGCCCGTTAGCCCACAGGCATTCCATTAAAATCCATTCCGCGGCGGAAACTTGTGCTATGCTTTCTTGTTCGTTTTTCATACTTACCTCCGTAGTACTCTAAACTTATCATAGTTTGCTAATTACGCATACTATGAATCGGGGCAGGAATTCTACCGCCGCGATTAATAAAAACGGAAGGCGAAGAGCCGTTAACGGACATAATCGGGGCATCCCCCCACAAACCGCCATAACTGACCTTATCCCCGACGTTTTTACCGGGAACGGGAATAATGCGGACTGCCGTTGTTTTATTGTTAAAAGTTCCGATGGCCATTTCATCCGCAATAATACCGGATATCACAGAGGCTTCCGTGTCGCCGGGAATCGCTACCATGTCAATACCGACTGAACAAACACAGGTCATAGCTTCCAGTTTCTCCAGACTTAGGGCACCGGCCTCCACGGCCGCTATCATTCCCTCATCTTCCGAGACAGGAATGAAGGCACCGGACAGACCTCCAACAAAGGAAGAGGCCATCGTCCCTCCTTTTTTCACCGCATCGTTAAGCATGGCCAAAGCAGCTGTCGTACCCCAGGCGCCGCAATTTTCCAGACCCATAGCTTCTAAAATTCGAGCAATCGAATCTCCTCTGACAGGTGTAGGCGCTAAAGACAAATCAATAATACCAAAGTCCAGACCCAAGCGTTCCGCCGCCTCTTGCGCAACCAACTGACCGACACGAGTAATTTTAAAAGCGGTTCGTTTGATCGTTTCGGCCACCTCTCCCAAATCGGCAGTCGCATCCATCTGTTTTAGAGCGGACAAAACCACCCCTGGTCCACTGACGCCGACATTAATAACGGCTTCCGGCTCGCCCGGTCCTGTGAAAGCACCCGCCATAAAAGGATTATCCTCGGGAGCATTGGCAAAAACCACCAATTTACAGCACCCGTAGGCATACGTATCGGCCGTCAGCTCAGCCGTTTTTTTGA
>CAYFRY010000188.1:0-2198 GCA_964345665.1 uncultured Oscillospiraceae bacterium | reverse complement strand
ATCTTCTCAATTAAATCTCTGAGATAGCTTCGGAAGGAAGCTTCTTCTTTAGCCATCCGCTCTAAAAACTCAGGTGAAAGCTGCTTGAGCTCAGATTCAAAAAAGCTTATTTCGGAAAAGGCTTGAGCCGCAACTGTCGCATAACGCTGCTCACGCTCCGCATTTTCCCGATTACCGTAATCAACGTCCAAGGCCAAGACCGCATAATTCATACAGTGGTCTGCTTGAATAAGTAGGCTTTCATAAGCACGAAGTGCGTATAATACAAAAGAGCTTTCTTTTGCCGTAATAATACGTCCTTCATAGTTTTTCTTAAATTTATTCACGGCCTCAAGCATTGTGTCCAAGGCCTCTTCAAAGGCTTCCGGCGTTTTAAAAAGCCAAGTCAAGTCCCACGTCAATGCTTCGGGGACCTCGTTTCTTTTCGGTAAAGACATGTCTATCTCCTTGAATTTTGAATCTTTTCCCCCTATTTTCCCATACTCCACAGTCTTTCGCTATAATAAAGTGAATCTTTAAAGTGAGGCTTAGGTATGAAGATACTCATTTCAAGTGAATGGTATGCTCCCAACATCAATGGTGTGGTTACATCACTCGTGACACTGGAAAATGAATTGCGAAAACAGGGACATGAGCTGCGTATACTCACACTTTCACTTAGCAAGGAAAGCTATGTCAGTGGGGCAGTCACACATATTGCCTCACGCGATGCGGCCTGGGTTTATCCCAATGCGCGTTTTACGCTAAAGAAAACTCATCCACTCATGGACGAGCTCATTAAATGGTGTCCTGATATCATTCATTCTCAAACTGAGTTTTCGACTTTTCTCATGGCGCGTAAAATTGCTAAAGCTTGCCGTTGTCCTATCGTCCACACTTATCACACGGTATATGAAGATTACACCCATTACATTTTCCCCGGTCCCGTTAAGGTGGTTGGCAGAAAGTTGGCCTCCGGACTGACACGCCTCCTGCTTAATCACTTAGATGCCGTCATTGCTCCGACAGCCAAAACACTGAAAATATTGGAGCGATATAAAGTCAAAACACCCATCCGTGTCATTCCGACAGGTATTGATTTAAATCGTTTTCAAATTGAGAAGGACGACCCTAAGGTCCAAGAGATTCGAAGCGAACTCAAATTGAACACCTTCAGTACGACCCTGGTTTATCTGGGACGTTTGGGTAAAGAAAAAAATATTGAAGAAATACTCACTTTTCTGGCTAAGTCTGTGGAGCCCGGTCTCGGTTTTCTTATCGTAGGAGGCGGACCTTATTTGACAAAACTGGAAGAGACTGTAAAAAGTCTGAAAATTGAAGATTCTGTTCGCTTTTCCGGCATGGCCAAACCGGAAGAGGTGCCCTATTATTATGCAGCGGGTGACCTCTTTGTTTCGGCTTCCCAAAGCGAAACGCAAGGTCTCACCTATATTGAAGCTTTAGCCTCAGGTCTTCCGGCCTTATGTAAAAAAGACGAGTGCTTGGAAGGCGTTATTATAGACGAAGAAAACGGTTGGCAATATGAAAGCTTGGGTGATTTCTTCTCTCACCTACATCAATTCATGGAAGAACCTGAATTGAGAGAACGCATGATAGAAAACGCCAGGCAATCTGCCCTAAAACGTTTTTCGGCTGAACGTTTTGCCACAGAGGTCTATAAGCTTTACGAAGAAATCTTAGCTATAAAGAAGGACAAAACGTGACAGATATACGTAACGGAATTAAAGACGGGCTGCCCATAGGTCTGGGCTATTTTACAATTTCTATGGCTTTTGGTCTTTTCGCTGTGAGCGGAGGATTAACGCCGTTTTACGCCTTTTTTATTTCATTGAGCAATCTGACTTCTTCCGGTCAATTCGCCGGATTAAGTGTCATTTTTGATCACGGTAGCTATATAGAACTGGCCGTCACTGTGCTCTTGGTTAATCTTCGTTATCTCTTGATGTCCTTTTCAATGTGACAAAAGATATCACCGCAAATAGGTAGCTTGAAAAGGCTGATTATGAGTCATGGCATCACGGATGAGATTTTTGCTGTCGCTAGCCGCCACAGCAGCGTCGGTTTCCGTTATTTTTTGGGTTTGATGTCTCTTCCTCTCTTGGGCTGGAGCGGCGGTACCTTGCTCGGAGCCCTTTTGGGCAGCATTTTCCCCAAATCCGTTCAGGCGGCTTTCGGAATCATGCTCTACGCCATGTTTG
>CAYFRY010000187.1:0-2204 GCA_964345665.1 uncultured Oscillospiraceae bacterium | reverse complement strand
GTACGAAAGAGGTAGGCAAAGATGAGTGAGTTTAAATACAGCCAAGACTATACTTTGCTCGTGAGGTTGGTTAAAGAATCTTATGCAACTGAGGTGATTCGAGCGGCACAAGAAAAAGGTGCTCATGGCGCAACCATCGTCTTAGGAAAAGGAACCTTGACGAAGGCTCAGGCAAGCTTTTTCGGAGCTCCGTTAGAAATAGGAAGGCAAATCATCTTCCTTGCTGTACGAAAAGACAGAAAAAAAGAGATCACTCAGCACATCTATAATTGCAGTGGTCTGAAAACGAAGGCGCATGGTTTGGTTTTTGAAATACCCTTATTCGGCGCAGCCGGGATTGCGCCTGTTAATCTCTTTGATAAGAACGCTTCTCAAACGGGAGGGCGCCTATGATTTTTCTTCATAAGCTTAAAGAAAATCTGATTGCGGTTGTTCCTATTATATTGATTGTCCTTTTGATTCACTATACGATTAGTCCTCTGAGCCCCGCACTTTTAATCTCCTATTTGATTGGCGGTGTCCTTTTAATTTTGGGCTTGACACTTTTTTTGATGGGTGCGGACATCGGTGTTTTGCCTATGGGTGAACTTATCGGTTCGAGCTTGAGTAAGAATAAAAGTCTGATAGCATTGATCTTCTTTGGTGCAGTCATCGGTTTCTCAATTACTATGGCGGAGCCGGATTTACAGGTGATGGCCAAACAGGCGGCCTCTATTAATCCGGATATAGGGCAGCAGCTCATCGTAGCGTCTGTAGCGGTTGGGTCAGGCTTATTTGTTGTTTTCGGCTTTCTTCGTATTGTGCTCGGCTTTTCACTTAAAACCTTATTGGCACTTTGCTATGTTTTGGTTTTTGTTCTGGCCTTTTTCTCCTCTCCCTATTTCGCGCCGATGGCTTTTGATTCAGGGGGAGTGACAACCGGACCGATGACGGTTCCTTTTATTATGGCGCTGGGAATCGGTGTTGCTTCTGTCAGACGCTCTAATTCTAAAAAGGGCGGTTCTCCTGACAGTTTCGGTTTGGTGTCTCTTATGTCTGTCGGTCCTATTGTGGCCGTAATGATCTTAGGTGTTATTTTTAGAAGAGATTTATCCGGTGTGACTTTACCTTCTTCTGCGATTTTCAAACCGGAAAGTATAGGTGATTTGCTTAGTGCTTACGGTGCACAGCTGCCTCATACCATGCAAGAGATTGCCATTGCCATGCTTCCGCTATTGCTTCTCTTCTTTATTTTTCAGTTCTTCTATTTAAAATTGCCGAGAAACAAATTCATTCGAATGCTGGTCGGTCTGCTTTATACCTTTGTAGGGCTTGTTATTTTCCTTCTCGGCGCCACCATGGGTTTTTCTCCGGTTGGCTCTGCTTTGGGTGCCGCCATTGCGGCCGGTGAACAGATTGCCTTACTAATACCTATTGGAATTGTTTTGGGTTTTGCCATTGTTTTTGCCGAGCCCGCGGTCTGGGTCTTAACCCAAGAGGTAGAAGAGGTTACGGCAGGTCGCATCAGTAAACGCAGTATGATGTTTGCCTTGGGGATTGCGGTTGCCATTGCGGTGGGGCTGGCTTTCTTTCGTGTCATTCAAGGTTTTTCTATTTGGTATTACGCCCTTCCGGGTTATATTATTGCCCTCGGGATGATGCCGTTCACGCCCAATCCGTTTACAGGTATTGCCTTTGACTCCGGAGGGGTGGCTTCAGGCGTCATGGCTTCTACTTTTATTTTGCCATTTGCCTTGGGGATTTGTTCCAGTGTGGGTGGAAATGTATTGACCGATGCATTCGGTACAGTCGCGATGATTGCCTTAGCTCCCCTGTTGGCTATTCAGGCGGTCGGCTTGGCGTACAAACGCAAAGCGAAAATCAGTGATGAGGCCGAGGCTGCGTTGGCCGCTATGGAGGATGAGGTCCTAGAGGATGAGGATGAAGAAGTCCTAGAGGATGAGGATTAGGAGGAATTGTGAAATGACGAAGCAGAATCCATCTTGTTACGTACAGCTTGCCGTGGTTAACAAAGGAAAGGCCGGGCGAGTGACTGAAGTGGCCAGAATGAATCATTGCCCCGGTAATGTGACCATTCCTGCCAGAGGAACAGCTCATTCGGAAATATTGAATATGCTTGGTCTTGAAAAGCATGAAAAAGAATTGCTTATCTCCTTCGTTCGGGAAGAAGATGCCTATCATGGCTTGCAGGATTTAAGACGGCA
>CAYFRY010000186.1:422-2207 GCA_964345665.1 uncultured Oscillospiraceae bacterium | reverse complement strand
CACCGGTAGAGATATGCGTCACTTGATCGGCAAAACCGAGCAGTTCAACGGCTGCTGCGGAGTCTCCGCCACCGATAATGGAAACCGCATCGGACTCGGCAACGGCTCTCGCGATTTCACGGGTACCGGCCGCGAAGTTCTCAAATTCGAAAACACCCATTGGACCGTTCCAAACCACCGTACCGGCGGCTTTCAGAGCTTCACTGAAAAGTTTAATGGTCTCAGGGCCGATATCCACACCCATCCAGCCTTCGGGCATAGCGTCTGTCGATACAACTTTGTAATCCGCATCCGCCGCAAAACGATCGGCCACGACGTTGTCAACAGGCAAGAGGACTTGAGTGCCTTTAGCAGCCGCTTTATCAAGAAGGCTCTTAGCCAAATCCACCTTATCGTCCTCTCTCAGAGAGGTACCGATTCCGTAGCCTTTGGCCAGGAAAAAGGTGTAGGCCATGCCGCCACCGATAATGAGGGTATCAACACGGTCAATGAGGTTCTCAATCACACCGATTTTATCGGAGACTTTCGCACCGCCGAGAATGGCGACGAAAGGGCGTTTAGGATTGCTGAGCGCACCACCCATAACGTCTACTTCCTTTTGAATCAGGAAACCGCTTACGCCGGGCAGATAGTTGGCGACACCTGCCGTAGAAGCGTGAGCACGATGAGCTGTCCCGAAAGCGTCGTTAACAAAAATATCGGCCATGGACGCCAGTTCGCGTGCAAAAGCCGGATCGTTTTTTGTTTCTTCTTTATGAAAACGTACGTTTTCAAGCATCATGACGTCACCGTCTTTAAGTGCAGTCGCCTTCGCTTTCGCATCTTCGCCTATAACATCCGTTGCTAGCGCAACCGGCTTACCCAACAATTCGGCAAGGCGATCCACAGCAGGCTTCATGGAAAACTTGGCTTCCGGTCCGTTTTTAGGACGACCCAGGTGGGACATCAAAATCACTTTCGCACCTTGTTCGACCAAATATTGAATGGTCGGCAAAGCCCCTTTAATTCTCTTATCGTCGGTGATTTCACCCGTCACTTTATCCATCGGAACATTGAAATCCACGCGTGCGATGACGCGTTTTCCGCGCTCATCGATGTCTTTAACACTGAGCTTCTTAGCAAGTTTGGCCATCGTTTTTTCTCCTGTGTAACTGTATTTTTCTAACAACAACGTAAAAAAGAGCGCGGCAGAGCGAGAGCTTTTGCCACCCCCTATAGTCTACCGCTTCAAGGTTTTTTTATCAATAATCCACCTTAGGTAAGGCGGATTAATTGAACAAATACTGACTTATTGCACATAATCACCGACAACAAGCCCTAGGTTCGGCCAAACAGCAAGGCTCAGGATTTACGCTCTACACGATTTTGCGTTACAATTCTAAACAGACAGAGGTGTTTTGCCACAAAGGAGTTTTGCCATGAACAAGATAAATGAGCTGATGACGGATGTTCTTGCTTTTTTTGACAAGATTCCTGATTTGGTACCCATCTTCCTCAGTATTTTGCTGGGTGCGATTCTGGTTATTTGGGGCTATAAGCTCTTCAGGCTGTGGCTTTTCGCCTTCGGTGCCCAAAGCGGTTATCAGCTTGGCCATTTTGTGGTAGATAAGGCTTCGCTACAAGGCAGCCTGGCCTATGCTGTAATTGCTCTTTGTATCGTGGCCATCGCCATCCTGTTTTGGGTCAGTCTTCGTTTTTCTTTCGCAGTGGCTGGATTTTCTTTAGGGGCCTTCCTTGCTTACCACTACTCCTATTTGATTGTTGAATCCAGTTCTTTTTGGGCGA
>CAYFRY010000186.1:0-412 GCA_964345665.1 uncultured Oscillospiraceae bacterium | reverse complement strand
GCGGTGTTTTAGCTGCCGTTCTGGCCTACTTTTTCATTCGTCTCTTTATCGTCGCCGGCACCAGTATTTACGGTGCCTTTATGCTGACAGACGGCCTTTATGCGCTCATTAACAAAACCACTGCAGGTACTTATATGAGCGCCAAAGGTGTCACGGATCAAACGGTGAGTTTTATCCTCATCGCTTTAACCCTGATTTTCATCATTTTAGGTTTTATTTATCAGTACAATATTTCGGACAAGGGCCATCGTATCAAGGTCTCGGATTAAGGGCTGCTCCAAATTAAAAGTCTCTACATAGAATCGATTGTTTTATCTCTTTTTTAAAACTCCGCCATCTTTTGCCTGCTAAAAAGAGGCCTACGACTCCAGTGTCTTAATAAACTTCGCAAGCAGACGAGCCAGATTTCCAC
>CAYFRY010000185.1:0-2208 GCA_964345665.1 uncultured Oscillospiraceae bacterium | reverse complement strand
AATCCATAGCATTGGAGGCGGAGCTGACTTCTTTGTAGTCATTCATACTGGGAATCCAGACTTCAATGTCATAAGTTTTCGCCATCGATGCACTGCAATCTTCAGCCGCAAGTTTACTGAGACGGAAATGCAGACCCAGACCTGACACTAAGTCACAGGCCTTTTTGACCAGCTCCTGAAAGGCTTCTTCCGAGTGCTCGGGATGTGCATATTGGAATATTTCAATTTTATTAAATTGATGACCGCGGATCATGCCGCGCTCTTCCGCACGATAGCTGCCGGCCTCTTTACGATAGCAAGGTGTATAGGCAAAATACTTGAGCGGTAAAGTAGCTTCATCCAGAATTTCATCACGATGGACATTGACTAAAGCGGTTTCAGCGGTCGGCAGCACGAACTGGGCTTTGGAGTCTTCATCGCCCTGTTGAAACCAGAATAAATCCTCACGGAACTTAGGCAGCTGTCCTGCAGTCAGTCCACAAACTTCATTAAGGATATGGGGCAGGAGCATCATTTCATAGCCGTCTCGCAGATGAACCTCAGTAAAATAGTTGAGCAAGGCCCACTCCAGTTGAGCGCCCAAATTACGATAAATCCAGAAGCCGCTTCCTGAAAGCTTCGCACCTCTGGCGTAGTCGATAAGACCGAGACGTTCAGCGAGATCAACATGATGAAGAGGTTCAAAATTGAAATTCGGCTTTTCACCGAAAAATTTTACAACCTGATTCGCTTCTTTACCTCCCGGTACTACATCATCCGCAGGTAAATTAGGCAGACCAAGCAAAAAATCGTTAATCTCTTGTTCCATCAACGCCAATTGAGCATCGAGCGCCTTGATTTCATCCGATAAAACTTTCATTGACGCCAAAAGCTCGCCGGTATCCTCTCCCGCCTTTTTCATTTGAGGAATAAGAGCTGAGTTGCGGTTACGTTCCGCTTTTTTTGACTCAACTTCCGCAATGCATTCGCGACGCATTTTATCTTTAGCTAAAAAATCACTAAGATTAATCTCAAAACCTTTAATTCTGAGCTTTTCTTCCACATATTTCGGATTGCTGCGCATCAACTGAATATCTAACATAGGGGGCCTCCACTGGCTATAATAAGGGTTTACAAAGGACAGAATGTCTGAACTATTGTACGCATTTAAGCTGAGTAAATCAAATATCAAAAGAAGAAAAATGCGTTAAAATCGCTCTACTCCTTTAGCGCTTACTTTTGCCAAAATGATAGGTTCTATAGGAGTCGGAGATTGATCAAACTTAAGCGAGCTTAAGATTTTAGCCTGCGCAGGGGCGAAAAAAGCTTCGTCATCGGCGAAAAGTTCTGCCACACACTCACCTTTTTCCACCCAATCACCCAAATGTTTACGCATCACAATCCCTGCCGAATAATCGATAGGGCTGTTGAGTTTTTCTCTGCCTGCACCTAAATAAACAGAAGAAATACCTAAACCTTCCGTATCTATGCTGCTTAAATAACCTTCAGATTGAGCCGTAAACAAATGGGATCTGATGGATTGTTTGAAAAGCGAATAGTCCTCCGTTACGGCAACTTCACCACACTGAGCCGCTATCATTTTTTTTAAAACAGCCAGACCTTTCCCCCGATCAAGCGCCGCCTTCGCTCTAATCAAACTATCCTCCAAAGAAGCCCTCGTAGCCAAAGACAAGAGTTCTGCCGTCAAAGCTAAACTTAGTTCTCTTAGGTCTGAAGGCCCCCGGCCTTTGAGGCAGTCAATGGCTTCCATGACTTCCAGACTGTTTCCGATAGCCGAGCCTAAGGGTCGGTCCATATTCGTCACCAAAGCAGAACAGAGCCGTCCATTGGCTAAGGCTATGGCGACCATTTTTTCGGCTAATTCGATAGCTTCATCGAGTGTTTTCATGAAGGCTCCGCTTCCGCATTTGACATCCAGAACAATACATTGACTGCCGGCTGCCAACTTTTTACTCATGATGGAAGCCGCAATCAGCGGAATGCTGTCTACCGTTCCCGTGACATCGCGCAGAGCATACAGTTTCTTGTCAGCAGGGGCCAAGTCCGCCGTCTGCCCCGCTATAGCCAAGCCATGATCCGACACAGCTTTTAAAAATTGTTCTTCCGATAAATTAACTTGAAAACCCGGGATAGACTCCAATTTATCGACCGTCCCTCCCGTATGTCCAAGCCCTCTGCCGGAAAGCTTCGCTACTTTCAAACCACAGG
>CAYFRY010000184.1:0-2278 GCA_964345665.1 uncultured Oscillospiraceae bacterium | reverse complement strand
TTCGGTACGGACGAAGTCGATGCGAAAAATGTGCGTGCCGTTTTAGAAAAGAATGCAAGAGCCGCCCATATCGCTCAGCTTTCCGGTCTCCAACCCCTCCCCACTTGGGAATCCCTTCTCATGCGCATGATCTATCAATTAAAATATTCTAAACAAGCCAAAAGATAAGGGAATGCACCGTGAAACAGCAAGACATACAACTAGCCTTTAAACAAGCTCAAATCTATTTCGACAGTCATGCAATGCGCGCCTATGAGGACAGAAAGCATTTACTGGATGCACTGGAAGTCGGCATTCGGAAACACGAAGAACGCTTGATGCTTGCATTGAAAAGAGATTTGAACAAGAGCCCTCACGAGGCCTTTATTACCGAGCTGAGTCTTGTCTACAGCGAACTGAAATATGTAAAAAAGCACCTACGTCGATGGATGAGGCCTAAAAAGGTCCTTCCGGCTTTGGCGCAGCTGCCTTCTTCCGTCCGTGTTCAATCCGAGCCCTATGGTGTTACGTTAATCATGTCTCCGTGGAACTATCCTGTCTTACTGACCTTAAGCCCTTTAATAGGAGCTCTCGCTGCGGGAAATGTCTGTCTATTAAAGCCTTCCGCCTATAGCAGAGAAACATCGGCTGCCATCGCTGAACTCATCCGTGACAGTCTGCCCGCCGGCGTCTGCACTGTCATCGAGGGAGGCAGGGCAGAGAATGAGTCCCTGCTGGATTTAGCTTTTGACTTTATGTTTTTTACCGGAAGCCCCAATGTAGGCCGCCTCGTGATGGAGAAAGCCTCTCGACATTTAACCCCTGTCACCCTGGAACTAGGCGGCAGGTCTCCCGTTATCGTCGATGAGAGTGCGGACATCGAAAAGACCGCTAAACGCCTGACCTTCGGTAAATTCACCAATGCCGGCCAAACCTGTATTGCGCCAAACCACGTCTATGTACATAAAAGTGTTATGGCTGCACTGACCGATGCGCTGGTTAAAAACTTTTCCGAAACCTTTCTGTCCGAAGAACACTACCTCCATGATTATCCGCGCATTGTCACTAAAAGACATTTTGAGCGCCTGATGCGGCTTCTCGAAGGAGAAGACATTCTTGTCGGCGGTCAAGGGAATCCCGAAACCTTACAGATTGAGCCGACGATTGTGCTTAACCCTCGTCAAGATGCGCCGGTGATGGAGGAGGAAATTTTCGGTCCTATTTTGCCCGTACTTGAGTACGAGGATTTGGATGCGCTTATCGAAGAGATAAAAAAGGAACCGAAACCTTTGGCCTTTTACTATTTCAGTCAGAACATGGAACGAGCGGAACAGATAATGAAAGAGGTCTCTTTTGGTGGCGGCTGTATCAACGACTGTCTGCTCCATATCGCCTCATCCCGTACACCCTTCGGCGGCGTCGGTAACAGCGGCATGGGAAGATACCACGGCTACGAAAGCTTCCGGACCTTCAGTCACTTCAAGACCGTTCTGAAAAAATCCCTGCTCTTCGATGTGTCTTTGCGTTATCATCCGTTCACGAAGAAAAAGAGCGAACAGGCCAGGCGCATTCTGTAAGGGTGGGGTAAACCGTTCACTATACTGAACACAATTCCTGAAATCATTCGTTTTGTTCAGTGTAATGAATAGTTTTATTTTATGGCGTCTTCTTTGGACCGTTTTATCGACTATTCGAAGACGCAACATGCTTTTTTGTATTTTTGGCACAAATTTTCGACGGTACCCATCCACTCGGCCCATTTTTAGACTTGTTAGAGATAATCACGGATTATAAGCATGAAAAAGGGCTGCAAGTCCTTAAATAACTTAAAAAATCACCCACATCATCGATTTAGATTAATATAATTAGGTATTGTCACTCCTACAGCTCGACTTTTTTGCCAAGATGGAACGTTTTTACGACTGTACGGAAGTCTTCTCCAAACCCTCCACTCCTATTGCTCAACCTTTGTACCCTGTATCCTGTTTTCAACGCTTGCCGTTTTGTACAGCTCGACTTTCATACCAATAATCCTATTTTCAACGGCATCGTCTCGTACAACTCAACTTTTCTGCCGTACCCCATTTGAGAATGTTCGCCTGTACCCAATCCTCAACCTTAATCGGCCTCATATGAGTTAAGACGTAATCGCTGCCGTTCTGGTTCAAAATGGCCAGTCCCTGTAAAATTTGAAAACTTGCTCGATCCAGTTCCAACCCGGTGTTTTGATGATGATCTTCAATTTTTATATTGGTCAAAACGCGGTTTTTAAGATTGATTCCTAAAATATTGACAGGCC
>CAYFRY010000183.1:0-2292 GCA_964345665.1 uncultured Oscillospiraceae bacterium | reverse complement strand
GGACAAGCCATGTTACATCCAAAGCTACCGACCGATAAAATCATACTTCCGGGATAAAAATAGGCCAGGGGCTTTTTCTCTATCGGGTCCAAGGCGAGGGAAGTGATTTGGCCATAATTAATGGCTTGCACCACTCCACCAGCAGCCTGCCTGGCACCGCAAAAACCGATCTGCCCTTCGGACAATCGACAACGATGCGGACAGAGTTCACAGCGAACCACATCACTCATGGCGAACCACCTCAAAACGCTCCAACCCGTAAGACTCATGCGCTGCAATACCGGCCTTTTGCCTGGCGATATCCACTTGTTCTTCTACCGTATCGATACCCTCCAGATTCGGGAGTAAAACTCCTCGCCTCCGCCCCGCACTGACGATGACACCATAGCGCCTCGGATCCAGATCGTCCAAACTTTGAATCTTTTCTGCAGGAAAAAGCACATCGACGCTGACTTCCAATTCGTCCAGTTCCTCCTCTCGCAGCGGACGAAAGCGCGGATCCTCCGTAGCCGCAGCAATAGCATTGGCTTGGATTTCGTGAGCCAGCGAGGCACGGAAAGGTTCCAAGGTACCGATGCAACCGCGCAAGCGTCCTTCTCGATGCAGAGTCACAAAACAGGCGGCCTGTCTTTCTGAGAGTTCGTCGGGCAAGTTATCAGGCAAATCCGGACGACGGCCTGTACGAATGTAGTCTTCGATGGTCTGTCTGGCCAGTGCGATGTAGGGATTGTTCCTTCGGTCTGTTTGGGCTTGTTTCTTATCCGTTTCAAGGAACCTTCGCTCCGCATTCAACCCTGTAGGGGCGAAGCGATACACCGCGTAACCCACACCGAAGGTGCCTTCGTAGGAGAGGCGCTCCACAGCGAGCTCTTCCCCATCTAAGGCCCCCGCCATGATTTGAAAGGAAGAAAGCCCGCACTGGGCCGCCTCGTCCGTCAGCTTTTCAGGAAAGGTCAAGAGCTCATCAAAAGCGGCTCGGCCCAGGATGTCATTCATCAATTGATCGAATTGAGGGCCTGCCTCTTTAAAACCGTAAGGGCCATCCGCCTTGAGCACATGCGAAAGATCACCTGATCCGATGAAGACCACGCGACGTCGGAGTTCTTCCGAAGCGGCGGCGATGAGCTGCCCCCAACGGTAGTGCGTTTTGGAAGAGAAACCGGATAGGCCCAGGCGCAGGAACTTGAAATCCTTGTATTCTTTGCCAATAAATAGAGCGGGACCAAGCTGCCGTGGTCAAGTCGGTTTGTTCTCGTATCGGCATAAACCTCTATTTCTCCCCGCTCCGCCTTTTCCATAATCTTTTTAATTAATGGCAAATCATTCTCCAAGCTTTCAGAAAGCTGAGGAAAACCGAAACTGCCCAGATCACCCTCATCACGTTTCGAAGCCGAGATAAAAAAGGCATCACGATACGCCGGGGCATGTGGTGAAGAAAGGATAATCGTGTCCGGAGCCAACTCGGCCATTTCTTTGGCCACTTGGCGCATAGCTTGGCCCGTGGCTTCAATCTCCGCTTCACTCCCCCTGCCTATTTCCGGCAAAACAACCGGCGGATGCGGTACAATATAGGCTCTTAAAATACCGAATTCTTTTGTAGACATGGTAGGGCTCCTTTCATTCTGGGTTTAGTTTTGTTTAAAGTATCACACCATCAGTATAGAGAAATAGAAGATAAAATGTCATCATTTGTCCCACACATTTCAGCCTTGGCATGGTTTAGGTAGGCCCTCTATTGCATACAAAAAGAGCCGATTTTTTGCCTCACCACTTGCAATTAAATCAGCCCCTTTTGATATGGAGGGAATATAGTCGTTAATCAGCCCACTTCATTGCGATCATAGAGGGCAATAATATAAGGATGCTCCGGATTGTATTCGGTTAACGGTTTGGCGTTTTCAACCCGACCGATGGGGCGAATGTTTTCGCCTACCGTTCCGGTAAAGGTATCCCCGATATCCTTTCTGCATACTTCAAGAAGTTTTGTCAGTTTGTCCACTATGTCAGGGTGCGCGTCAAAAACATTCTTACTTTCGGAGGGATCCGCGGACAGGTCATAGAGCTCGTGGACCGCTTCATTGTTGTTTACAGCCACCACGGTATTCGATGTTCCGTCGTGTTCGCTTGAAGGTTTACCCGCACCGGGGCGACGTGAAACATGCAGTTTCCAGTTCTCGTGTCTGACCGCCTCCAAGTTATTACACATGTAGTAGAAGAAAGTATCTCGTTTAGAAACTGCAGATTTTCCAAGCATTCGAAAGGCGATCTTACGAGCTAGTTCTCAAGCAGTTG
>CAYFRY010000182.1:1999-2310 GCA_964345665.1 uncultured Oscillospiraceae bacterium | reverse complement strand
ACAAAATTTCCTACTAAAGAGGCTACGGATTGTACGGCCTGCAGGGCCAACAAAGTCACCATACTGAGCATAGCCGCCATGATCTGGTTCTCAGTCAAAACTGCGATAAAAAGCGAAATGCAGGTATAGGAAAAGCCAAGAGTGATAAAGCTCAGATAGGCGACCCAAACGGCCGAATCCAGGACACCGCCAAGCAAGCGTGTCAAAAAGAGCTCTAAAAAAGTCGTCGCTGTAAGGCATAAGAAAAATACAAAGGCGGCAGCGAACTTACCCAAGACCAATTCCGAACTTCGAATGGGCAGAGTAAAAAG
>CAYFRY010000182.1:0-1989 GCA_964345665.1 uncultured Oscillospiraceae bacterium | reverse complement strand
CCGTTCTTTCTTTCTTCGGCAAAAGCTCGCATGGTTAACAGCGGAATAAGAATAAAGAGCAGGTTTTGTAAAACCTGTAGGAGCCCGGCCATATTACTGAAAAAACCAAGCACACTCAGTCCAAAAATCAGACCGGATATGGCCGAAACTAAAGCTAAAATCGCCCATCCGACCGGGGTTTTGAAATAAGCGGCCAAATCACGTTTGAAGATTGCTCTGATTGCGCTCATCGCCTAGCCTCCTTTGCCCCGACGCTCGTCAAAGTGAGAAACAGTTCTTCTAAGCCGGGTTTGATACCTTTCAATTCGATTATCGGCCAGTCGGATTTCGATAATAGATAAAAAATACGTTTACGCGTTTCCGTGCTGTCATTCGTTTCCAGAATAAAATGTGCATAGTTTTCATTGTGGACACGCTCCAGGTTTAAAACGCCCGGCAAGAGCATCAGTTGCTTTTGTAGAGCAGAACGCGAAGCTTGCGCAATCAATTCAATTTTCTCATCCGGATGAATCTTAGTTTTTGAGAAATAGTGCTCCGGTAGCTCAACTAAGCGACCGTGATTCATGAGAACGGCACGGTCACAGAGCAGCTCGATATCGGAAAGGATATGAGAGCTGATAATCAGCGTATGGTCCTTTTTTAATGAGCGTAACAGCTTGTGTGTCTCTGCAATTTGTCCGGGATCCAAACCGATTAGCGGCTCGTCAAGGATGATGACCGGGGGGCTTCCCAGTAAACTTTGAGCGATGCCGAGGCGTTGTTTATAGCCTTTGGAAAGGTTATGGATGAGACGTTTTTCTACCTCCGTGAGGCCCAGTTTAAACAAACAACGCTCCACTTCTTTTTTTATTTGATTTTTTTTCAGGACTTTAAGTTCGGCAATGTGGCATAAATAGTCACGCACCGACATATCCGGATAAAGCGGTACTTGTTCGGGCAAGTAGCCTAAGCAGGATTTGGCTTGCAAAGGCTGATCCAAAATATCGTAGGAGGCAATTTTTACCGTCCCGGAATGAGCGGCCATGTAACCCGTTATGACATTCATGCAGGTGGTTTTTCCTGCTCCGTTCGGCCCAAGCAAGCCCAGTATTTCACCTTGTCGGGCAGTAAAACTGACATCATTCAGGGCACAGCTGTTCCCGTAATATTTGTATAAATTTCGGACCTCAATCATGCTTACCTCGAGTCAAACGCCGGGATGTTTTGGCCCATTATAGCGTTTTTTTCGAACGAAATTCCAATTTTCAATAAGATGGGATAAAAGTTCATAATCGTTCAAACTTGCTTCAAAAAAGACTGTTCTTTAAAGCTTCCGGCCAGTGGCTGAAAAAAGACTTGCGCTTTAAAACAAAGCGTTCCGTCCTCTTTAAGAGCATGAACATAAACATCTGCCGGCTCATCTTCTGTCCTAGCCTTTTTCAGTCCGAGCCAAGCCAGCCTTTGTTCTTCTGTCACCGTCTCTTTTGTGCTTAAAAACACATCAACCATATCACCGGCATAGAGCTCGGACAAGAAATTAATATCCAGACCCAAGACCGGCTGCTCCGCAAGCCCTGTCGCCTGCAAAGCATCCATGCACCATGCAATGTATCTTGTATTATTCATGTGTCCGTTGATATCTAAGTCGCTGAATTCCGCTCGTTTTTTATAAGCGACGCTATGTACAGGCATAACATAGCTACCGCGAAAACGCTTGGCTTCTTGCCCCATGGCCAAAGCATCCAGATTTTGTCCCAAAATACCTTCTCCGGCCGCATCAAGCCTAAGAGGCCGATGCGTTTCCGCGTCGGCTATAAACCAAAGTGAACTTGCTCCGCCGAGCCATTCTTCACCTGCTTTAAAGCTGTACTCACGTCCTACAAAGAGCCCCTTTAGCGAGCCCGGATAGGAACTGTAACTCACCACTTCGCGCAGAGTGGGTAACCTTTTTAAACGAAGGGAGACACTGTTAATAATCCAAACATAAGTGACACGTCCGTCCTCATGGTA
>CAYFRY010000181.1:0-2393 GCA_964345665.1 uncultured Oscillospiraceae bacterium | reverse complement strand
CAACCGAAAAGATAAAATGGGCATGGGCAGTGTGTCCGCTTCCGCGCGTGACATGGCTCCTACCGCCAATCCTTTCACAGCTCCGGTTTTGGATGACGGAGGCCCGGAAGTAGGTGCGGATGTCCCGGCTTTCCTGAGCAATGCGGGAAGAGAAGAGAGTGCGCCGGCTCGCAGTACGGAGTTTACACGTGGCGGTGACTATAACCGTTATAACAGCTACAACGATAGCGAAAGCAGAGTCGGAACTTCGTCCAGAGCTTACGATGAGGGTACCCCTCAGAGAAAAGTTTTTCCTCAACGCGAGCGTAATAACAGAATGGCTCCGGAAGACACCGCACCCGGAAAATCCAATCGTATTTTGCCCTGGTTCTTCAATGATAATGACAACTATGATAAATAAGCAGAGAAAAGCCCTTGTCTGATCAGAAAATCGTGAAAGGGATGTCTTTCTGTAAGGCATCCCTTTTTTAAATCTCACGATAGAGCGGCAATCTTTGTTAAAATAAGATATCCTGATAAAGAACGGAAGAGGGAGGAAAGATAATGAAATGTCCCGTTTGCAGCCATATTGAAGACAAGGTCGTTGATTCCCGTCCGGTAGAGGAAGGGGCGGCCATCCGTAGGCGTAGAGAATGTCTGCACTGCAAGCACCGTTTTACGACCTATGAAAAACTGGAAAATCTTCCCATTTATGTCGTTAAAAAAGATGGTACGCGCGAACTCTTCAGTCGCGATAAACTGCTCAGCGGTTTGACCAAGGCCTGTCAGAAGCGTCCCGTGGCCATGGAAGATTTGGACAACATTGCGTCCCAAATCGAACAACATTGCAGTGGTGAGTTGAATCGTGAAGTCGCCACACGCGATATAGGTGAGATGGTTATGGCTAAGTTGCGCGATTTGGATAAAGTGGCTTATGTTCGTTTTGCTTCAGTCTATCGAGAGTTTGCCGACGTGGATTCGTTCATGGATGAAATGAAGCAGTTAGTCGAAATCAATCGCACAAAAGAGAATGAGCATGCGTAAAGGGCGTGCCTATCGGTATAAGAAAGCCAGGTAATTGCTATGCGGCAGCTTCTGTTAATAGATACCGACTATGAATATGCACTTGATCTCAAAACACGCTTGAGCTTTGAAGATTTTGAACTTCATCTCTGCGAGGAGGGTGAAAAGACTTTAGAGGCCATTGAACAGCACAACCCGGACTTGCTGCTTATGGAGCTGAATCTTCCCGGCGTGGACGGTTTTGATGTCTGTCGCGCGATTCGTCGAGAGACGGATGTTCCCCTTATTGTTGTCAGTCAACGTTCCGATCTACTGGATAAAGTGGTGGCTTTAGAACTCGGTGCAGATGATTATTTGGTCAAGCCGCCGGACATTAAAGAGTTGGTTGCGCGTATGAAGGCGATTTTAAGGCGCTGTGACTTGCATCAGAAATTGCCGGAAAAGCCGCTTAGCAACAGCGGGAAAACCGTAGAGTTGCCCGGCCTTGTTATTGACAAAGCGCTTTACAGTGTGGAGATTAAAGGCCAAGCGGTTGAGATGCCGCCCAAAGAGTTGGAACTTTTGTATTTTTTGGCCAGCAACCCCAACCGTGTTTTTACAAGAGAGCAACTGTTGGGAGATATTTGGGGCTATGATTTTTATGGCGAGTCCAGGACGGTTGATGTTCATATAAAGAGATTACGTGAAAAAATCAACAAGTTCGGCAGCGATTTTCCTTGGAGCATTCGCACGGTCTGGAGCGTAGGCTATAAATTTGAAACACATGAGGATAATAAATAGACGTGGCGAAAGAAACTATAAAGGCTAAAAAAGAAAGGGCCTTACAAGTCATTCGACGCTTGCATGAGCGCTATCCCGATACCGAATGTACCTTGGATTTCAGAGAAGATCCCTTCCGTTTATTGGTCGGTGCCATTTTGGCAGCCCAGTGTACGGATGCACGAGTGAACCAGGTCACACCTGGGTTGTTCGAGCGCTACCCTGAACTTGAAGATTTGGCGAAAACTGAAGCAAGTGAAATCGAGCCTTACGTTAAAAGCTGCGGACTTTTCCGCATGAAGGCCAAAAACATTCAGGCGGCCGCAGCCTATCTTTTATCTGAGCATAAAGGCGAAGTCCCCTCTACGGAAGAAGAATTACTGAGAATTCCCGGTGTCGGCCGTAAAATTGCCAACCTGATTTTGGGCGACAGCTTCGGTATACAGGCGGTTGTGGTCGATACTCATTGTGGCCGGATTTCTCGTCTTCTCGGCTTCACGGACAGCGACAAAGCAGCTCAAATTGAAAAGGATCTTGTAAAAATATTGCCCGAATCGGAATGGACCAACTGGGGCCATCTGATGGTGACGCACGGACGTGAAACCTGTATCGCCAGAAGACCACAGTGCGAT
>CAYFRY010000180.1:1533-2399 GCA_964345665.1 uncultured Oscillospiraceae bacterium | reverse complement strand
ATTCAAGCGCTCTCCCAAGTGAGCTACACCCCCGAAACAATATGTATCATAATGGCTTCGGGGGTGAATGTCAACTCATTTTAATAATTTATCTTATTTGTCGGCTTTAAAGGTAAGGAACCAGTCCTTCATTTCGTAACCTTCATTCTTCACAAGTTCTTCACGCTCTTTGATTGCTCCACAGGTTCCCGGGGGTGGAACGATAACGTCTTTACCGGGCTCCCAGTTCGCAGGTAAGGCCACGCCATCGGAAGCGGCTTTTTGTAGGCCGAGTAAGATGCGTTTGATTTCGGCAAAGTTTCTGCCTAAAGATGCGGGATAGTAGAGGATGGTTTTGATGATTCCATCGGGATCCACAAAGAAGACGGCACGTACGGCACTGGTATCGGATTCACCTTGAAGCATGCCGTATTTTCCGGCAACATCCATCTTAATATCCGCAATCAAGGGGAACTTAACTTCAGGTTTTTCAATACCGTTCCAAGTGTAACCCTGAATCGCTTTGAGCCAAGCCAGATGTGAGTGAATCGAGTCAATAGATAAACCGATGAGCTCAGCATTCAAAGCCTTAAATTCATCATGCATGCTTGCAAAAGTCATAAACTCTGTGGTGCAGACCGGCGTAAAATCAGCAGGATGGGAGAAAAGAATCGTCCACTGACCTTTATAATCTTCCGGGTAATTAATCTGTCCTTGTGTAGTCTGGGCAACGAAGGACGGAGCCTTTGTTCCGATAAGTGGGAAATTTACTGTTTTTGTTACTTGATCTGACATATATTTGCCTCCTTAATGTTCTCTGTCAATTCTTCGATTGATCTTTTAAACTTTTGAAAAATCCTTTATTTGCTTATTATAATAAGTTAATA
>CAYFRY010000180.1:0-1523 GCA_964345665.1 uncultured Oscillospiraceae bacterium | reverse complement strand
GCATCCCCATCTCTCAGTTTCAAGCGAACATAGGTCGGAGTATGGCTTACAACGAGTTAATCAAAAATTTCAAACGTATTCGTGAATATAGGCGCGAATTCTATATCTACGGTTTCAAAAGCCGGGAGGACTTTACTACAAAAAGCGCACGTACCTACGACAACGAACGCCGCCGTATTGAAAGCTGGTTGGGTGATTACATGCGCTTTCATCAAACGGCTGAAGGAAAACAGGTTTTCTTGTCTATTGATAGCCGTCAAGCCAGTCACAATCCCCTCTATAAAGCATGGAAGTCGAAAAGTTTTACCGACGGTGCCATCACCCTTCACTTTATCCTATTCGATATCCTGCATGAACCCGAAGAAAAATACTCACTTCCTGAAATATGTGAACGGATTAATGGGTATTTGAATGACTTTGAACAGGCACCGTTTTATGATGAATCCACCATCAGGAAGAAACTGAAAGACTACGTCGATGAAGGACTTATCAAGAAAGAAAAGAACGGCCAATACATTCAATACTGTCGCGTGAGCGCCGGTTCCTATTATGAGCAAGATGTTTTAGACTTTTTTTCCGAAGTTTCTCCTTGTGGCGTCGTCGGCTCTTTTTTGCTGGATAAAAACACGCCACAAAAAAGCCGTTTTACTTTTAAACACCATTACATTAATACAGCGCTGGACAGTGAGATCAGCGCTCAAATTCTTGACGCAATGGGAGAGCACCGATCCATCCGAATCGAAAGACTTAATCGGGATAAAGTCAGTGTCTCCGAAAATCTGATAACGCCCCTGCGCCTCCTGTATAGTGTCCAAAGCGGTCGGCAATATTTGATGGCTCATCACCCGAAATTTAAGCGTATACAATCCTATAGAGTAGACAAGATTGTCTCCGTCCAAAAGGAGGAGAGCTGCGCTCAGTTCGACGATTTGCGAGAAAAGCTGAATCGAATGCAGTCCCGTCTATGGGGCGTCAGCACCCAGAGCAAGGCCAAAGCGCGCTTAGAGCACGTCGATTTCACCGTCCATTATTCAGACCGGGAAATCCTTATTCACGAACGCTTGGAAAGAGAAAAACGTTGTGGGCATGTGGAAGAACTCGGGCCGAATACGAGTAGGTTCTCTGCGGAAATCTACGATTCGAGTGAGCTCATCCCTTGGATACGGACATTTATCTGTCGTCTGATTGAAATCAATTTTTCAAACAAAGATTTGGAGAAAGCATTCCAAACTGACCTTCAGCAGATGTATCGACTTTATGGTTTAGAGGAGGAAACAAAGCTATGATTTTTAGCGAACTTTACGGCGCTTATTACAACGTCATGGCGGAAGTTCTCAAATCAGCCCTTGACTCACCGCCTCTTCAAGCAGAAGACATCTACCGCATCACTGAGGCACACGCCTTCTCGGGAAGTGTTCTCCAAATTGAACCCGCCTTAAAAAATGAAAGATGGCCTTTAGACGAAGCGCCCATGGCTTACAAGGCCTTGGAAGATATCATCGGGGTAATTGAGTATACGGTTG
>CAYFRY010000179.1:1846-2482 GCA_964345665.1 uncultured Oscillospiraceae bacterium | reverse complement strand
GTCATCATCAAAAAAATCGCATCCTCTATTCGTTCCGTCAGAATGCTGTGACGACCCAACATAGCCAGCATCACTTCCGAATCCGAGTTGGTTTGGAAAATCGCACCCTTCTCTTCCATTTCGGTCCGTAATTCAACCGCATTGGTGATGGTGCCGTTATGCGCCAGGGCAATTTGACCCGTACGGGACTTAATCAACATGGGTTGAGCACAGCTCAACCCTTCACCGCCCTGAGCAGGATAGCGGACGTGACCGATAGCCGAAGACCCCTTCAGTATATTCAGGGTCATTTCATCGAAGACTTCAACCACCAAACCCTCTGCACGATGGCAAAAAATGGTTCCGTTATAGTTCACCGCAATACCCGCACTCTGCTGCCCGCGATGTTGTAAAGCGAAGAGTCCGAAATAAGCCGAACGCGCCGCATCCAAGGATTCCCCCGTCAGATCATAAACACCGAATACCCCGCAGGCTTCTTCTAATTTAGCCATATTTCCCCTTTTAATAATAAATCCCCGAAAGATTCTATTCTCCGAAAGATTCTTGCAATTTTTTTTGTAAACGCTCCGCGCGTGCATCGACTTGCGCAGCAAGCTCCGCTTTATAGTCTAAAAGTGCCGAATGAAGCTTTTCATC
>CAYFRY010000179.1:0-1832 GCA_964345665.1 uncultured Oscillospiraceae bacterium | reverse complement strand
AGCCGCGTTTTGTGAGCCGTTAATAGCAACCGTAGCTACCGGAATACCGGGCGGCATTTGGACTTCTGCCAAAAGCGCGTCCACCCCGTTCAATGCACCGGAACTCAGAGGCACGCCGATTACGGGAAGCACCGTAAATGCGGCCAAAACACCCGGTAAATGCGCCGCCAAGCCCGCACCCGCAATGAGGACGGCATAACCGATCGCAGCAGCGTTTTTGGCCAAGTCGGCCGCGCGCTCAGGACTTCTGTGTGCCGAACAAACCGTCGCATCAAAGGGCACGCTGAATTTTCGAAGTGTATTGAAAGCATAACAATTAAAACTTTTTTCATTTTTCCCTCTTCTCGCAAAACTGCTGCGACTTTTAACGGCAGACCTACGATTTCATTGACAACTATGATTTAATAGAAACCTACGATTTTATAGACACCTATAATTTCATAGAGGCCTACGATTTCATAGATAGAAAAGCATTGATGAAACCGTCCAAACGCCCGTCCATGACAGCCTCCACGTCACCTTCTTCATAATTGCTTCGGTGGTCCTTGACCATGGTATAGGGACAGAATACATAGGAACGAATTTGGCTGCCCCAAGCAATATCCATTTGATTACCTTTCAGGTCTTCAATTTTTTCCAAATGGGCCGCCTGTTGCATCGCAATCAAGCGCGATTTCAGCATACCCATAGCCGTTTCACGGTTTTGTGTCTGAGAGCGTTCAGCCTGACATGACACCACGACGCCTGTCGGAATATGAGTTAAACGAACAGCGGATGAGGTTTTGTTAACGTGCTGTCCGCCCGCACCCGAAGCACGGAAGACATCCATTTTTATATCTTCAGAACGAATGTCTACTTTAATAGTGTCATCCAGTTTAGGTAAAACTTCTACTGAGGCAAAAGACGTGTGCCGTCTGCCGGAAGAATCAAAAGGAGAAATACGTACCAAGCGATGCACTCCGATTTCGGAACGCAAATAGCCGTATGCATTTTCTCCGCTGATCATCATAGAAACGGACTTGATTCCCGCCTCATCTCCATCCAAAACATCCATGATTTTAAGCTCAAACTCATGCTGCTCCGCCCAGCGCGTGTACATGCGGTAAAGCATTTCCGACCAATCCTGGGCCTCGGTTCCTCCGGCACCCGCATGGATGGTCAAAATGGCTGTCATGTTGTCATATTCACCGGTAAAAAGCGTTTCGAGACGCAGCGCCTCAAACCTCTCTTGCAGAGTCGTCCATTCAGTTTTAGCTTCCGACAACAGTTCTAAATCTTCCGCTTCATCACCCAACTCAATAAGTAAGAGCAAGTCCTCTAAGCCCTGCTCCAATTTTTCGTAGCGTTCGATTTTATTGTGAAAATGTTTCAATTGGATTTGAATTTTTTGTGCCCGCTCAGCGTCATCCCAAAATCCGGGTTCCTGAGCTCTGGCCTCCAGCTCGGCAGCCTGGTCACGAGTCGTCTCAATATGCAGAGCATCTTTAAGTAGGGATAGAGGTTCTTTCATCTCCTCCACTTCCAGATTCAGTTGCTCAAATTCCAGCATTTCGCCCTCATTTCTTATCTTTTATCAATTTTTTACGCTTCAATTATAGAGGCTAATTACAAGTACGGTAAAGGGCACAGTTGCACGGTTTTACAGCGCCCGACCGTTTCTTGATTGTGCCTTTTATTTAGCGGTTTTCAGTTTCTTTAGCGGCTTTCAACTCCTCCAAGAAATCCCCCAGACGTTTTAAGGCCTCTTGTAAAGTCTCCACTGAAGAGGCATAGCTGATACGCACAAAGCCTTCACCACAGTCTCCGAACGCATCGCCGGGCACAATCGCCAC
>CAYFRY010000178.1:2258-2493 GCA_964345665.1 uncultured Oscillospiraceae bacterium | reverse complement strand
GGGCAGAATTTCAAAGGCCCTGGCCGCTTCACTCATCATCATTTCCAAGATTCGGTAGACTCTTTCTTCAAAATCCTCATGGTCTTTCAGGGGGATCAACGGGTTATAGCAGCCCTTTTTAAGATCATGGGAAAGATCGTCGTAGGCGTCGAGTATATAGATGAATTTGCCGAGGAAGAAGCCGAAACGCTTCAGTTCCTCTTGCCAGACATCGTCCTTATAGCAGCATACGGTG
>CAYFRY010000178.1:0-2197 GCA_964345665.1 uncultured Oscillospiraceae bacterium | reverse complement strand
AATCTTCCCGAAACAGCCGGAAACGAGGTCAAGATCGGTTTCTCCCCGTTCCTCCGCCTCGGCGAGCTCCTGGAGAGAGGCGGTAATGACCGCGGCTTTTTCGGGATAAAGAGCCCGTACTTTTCGGGCTTTTCTGTTTAAAATCAGGTGAGAGAGGCCGGCGGCGATTCTTTTTTCGTCGGTCACGTCGTCCTTGAGCTTTTCATCGGCGAGAAGGACGTTCATATCTGCGCAATAGGCGGAAAAGACATTGACGGCTTTTGCGTGATTGCCCAAAGGGTGGGCAAGGCAGCGGGTTTTACCCCAGTTCACTTCGGGCTCGTAAAGGCCGGTTAGCAATAAGACGACCATGGTGAGGTCGTAGTTTAATGTGGCCTGCCCGGCAATGCCATGGCGCTGTTTTAGCGTTTTGCAGAGGCCGCAGTAAAAAGCATTGTAAGCTTCAAAATCTTTGATTTTCAATTCCGGTTTCTGGATGACGATGTAACCGAACATAGCGTTAGCTCTTTTTCACGAACTGTTCGCCGCATTTGGGGCAGCGAATGTTGATTTTCCCTTTGCCCTTGGGTACTCTGACCTGCTGTTTGCATTTGGGGCAGAGAAAAAAGCGATATGTTTTGCGCTGGTCAAAGCGATATTTCTTTTTGCGCAAAAAGGCGCGAATGTTCGCCGTGGCCGCCAAGTATTTCTGATTTTCCGCATAGCGTTTGCTGATATTTCGGGAAAACGCGCGAAAATAAGTGTAGACGAGGATCAGCAAAAATAGGATTTCCAGGCCGCGAATTTGCCATATCCACAGCGGGATCAGTAAGACCGCCGCAAGGATGAAAAGGAATTTATTCAGCGCGTCTATACCGTAACGACCGGCAAAGAAGCGGCGCATTTTTTCTCCCATGTACAATCCCTCTTTATTCTATAATATATTCTATAAAATGTCTATACAAAGCCTTGTAACATTATACGTTGATGGTAATGGTTTTCAGTTGACGGAACAGTTTTTTCTGCAATTTCGTCAGCTGGCTCAATTCTTCCTCCGACATGGGCGCTTCCATTTTTGCTTCCTCCGTTGCGGAGTTTGCCGCTACTTGGGCGAGGAGAGCTTCCCCTTTTTCGGTCAGGGAAATGATATTGTTTCTTTTGTCATCGTCGGCGACTTCCTTGACGATGAGCTTTCGTTCTTCCAGTTTGCCGATGGAAACGGCCATCGCCGCCGAGGAGGCGTTGAAGGTGACGGTAAGCTCCTTCTGTCCGCAGCTGCCGTTTTCTTCAAGGTAGCGCAGGATCATAATCAGCGCCAAAGAAACATCGGCGCCGGGAACCTTCTTCTGGGTAAACTGGCGAAATGATTTTTCGAAAGAAAGTAATTTAAAATAACTGTCTTGATATTTTTCCATATTCATAATAACCCTCTTTTGTTGATTCCGATGGGAAGGCGCCAAAGCTGCTTTTTTTATCTGTATGGCCTTCTGGTTACAGTATTGGGAGACGTGCCCGGGGGAGTTTCGGCCCCTTTATTTGGTGGCAGGGGTTTGCCTGTTTTCTTCCAGATTCTCCCGGATTTTTTTGGTAACCCGGAAAAAACAGGCCATATCTTCTTCGGAAATATTTGCGCTTAGCATCTTCTCAAAGCGAAGCATTTCCTGTTCGGAGCCGTTGACCAGTTCTTCCGCTTTCGGCGTCAGCCGGACTTTTTTCAGTCTGGCGTCGTAAGCCACAGCATCTCTTTTGATGAGATTTTTCTTCTCCATGGTTTGTAACAGAATGGAGACTGTGGGGCGGCGAATGGAAAATTCCTTTTCGATGTCTTTTTGAAAAACATCCTCCGCTCTCTTCCGGTGCAAAAAACCGATGATCCTCGATTGCATGTCGGTGAGGTCGGTTTGGCGGTGAAATTTGCAGAGGCAGGAACTTTCGGATTCGCGTTTCATTAAATTGGTCAGGCTGTGTAGCTCGAAGCTGACTGTTTTTTCCATGGTCATCATCTCCATTGGTTTTTCCCGAACATGATAGTTAGCTTACTAACCGATTTAATTAGTATACTAACATTACTTGGTGAATATGTCAACGGATTCTCATGAATTTTTTATGGTTTTTCTGCTGACACACCTTGTATTTCAAGGTCTGCCGGAGGCGACTTGACAAAAGAGCTGATTTTTCTTATACTACAGGTGTAAAAAGAGATTGAGTCATGACGGAC
>CAYFRY010000177.1:1873-2541 GCA_964345665.1 uncultured Oscillospiraceae bacterium | reverse complement strand
CAGATCAGGCTGCAGGCTACGACCGGGGTGACAACAGGCGAGAAGAAGATGGTACGTAAGAGTTTTCGAAAATAGATGTTGCTGTCCAGGGCCAGGGCGACGGCAAGAGCCAGGCACACGTCCAGTCCCAAGGTGACAATTGCAAAGAATACCGTATTCCCTAAAGATTTCCAAAACTTATCTGCCGTAAACAGATAAATGTAGTTGTCCACACCGTTAAAGCTCATCTGGCCGGTTGTCATACGATAGTCGGTGAAACTCAGCACAATCAGCATAATGAGCGGTAGGACGAAAAGCATGATGAGTGTGATAAAAGTAGGTGCGAGCAGCGTGTAGGCCGCAGCAGCCTCTTACATGTCCAGTTTCAATATTTTTTCGTAGTGGCCGGTGCACCGACATTAGGTCTCATTTGTGTGGTGACGGGCGGTGTGACGCATGTTTTTCTCGACTATGTTTTTATAGTTCTTTTAAATCTGGGCATACGGGGAGCGGCCCTGGCTACCGGTATCGGTTATTCCATTCCTGCCGTTGTGGGTCTCTTGTATTTTATTTTCAACAAAAAAGGCCGAGTTTATTTTGTAAAGCCTAAATTTAATGCGGGCTTGCTGAAGGAAAGTGTCATCAATGGTACGGCCAGCATGATTATCAATCTGACCAGTGCAATGGTG
>CAYFRY010000177.1:0-1863 GCA_964345665.1 uncultured Oscillospiraceae bacterium | reverse complement strand
GACTTGGCTTTTCAATCACGTTATTCTTCTCTATTTAGGCGAAATCGGTATTTCTGCCGCTACAATTGTGCTTTATACGCGTTATTTGCTTAATTCCGTTTTGAGCGGTTATTGTAACGGCGTATCTCCGGTGATTAGTTTCAACTATGGAAAGAAGGATTTCCAACAAGTCAAAGTTCTTTTTCGAGGATCCCTAAAAGCAAGCCTTATAGGCTCAATTGTGGTTCTTGCCGCTTCGGTATTCTTGCGCGATGCGATTGTTTCCCTGTTTGCTTCAGGGAATGAGCCTTTAAGCGCTATGGCCGAACGCGGAATTCTCTTGTTTTCTATCAGCTATCTCTTTAACGGCGTTAATATTTTTGCAACTACACTTTTTACCTCTCTAAGTAACGGAAGACTTTCTGCGGTGATGGCTTCGATGAACTTTTTTTTTGGTGGCCGCGATGCTTTTACTACCGAAAATGGGGCTCGGAGCAGATGGTGTGTGGTTGTCTACTCCAGTTGCCGAGTTTATGAGCCTCTTCTTGAGTGTTTATCTCTTGAAAAGGATGCAAAATAAATACCAATACTGATTTCCCGGGAAATCAGTCAGAGCATGAGAGTTGTCCGAGTTGCGAGTCCCCTTGGCAAAGAGACGTTTCAAGTGCCGAATGCTGATTTTGCAGTTATTGCACGAGGAAAAAATTCAGCCGTTGCAGAATTTGAAAAATCGGCATGACGGAATGAGGAAATTACTCATGAACAAAGATAGGGACCTTCTGTTTTGATGCGATACCTTATCAATGATGTGTTCCCTTTCAAGCGGAAAGCCCCTTTTGTGGCGTTTTGGTGTTCCCCCGTCACAAGCAAATGGTACTGTTTTTGAAAACGCTATGGTAAACTGATAAGAATAAGAGAATGGAATTATCGGAGGTAGCTATGTCAGCAGTAACGCTTAAAGCCATTATCGATACATTTAAACTTGAACGCATCACTGACTTTGGTAATTGTGAAGATATTTTAATAAGCGTTGCCGATGTAACGCGTCCCGGCTTACAACTGGCCGGCTATTTTGAGCACTTCGGTCCGGATCGTATCCAACTTTTAGGCAATATGGAAGTGGCCTTTTTGGAAAGACTCAGTTCGGAAGAACGCTTTAGACGAATTGATGCCCTTTTTTCTAAGGGTATTCCTTGCATGATTCTATCCCGCCATCATGATATTTTCCCTGAAATGTTGGAGTGTTCCAAGAAGTACAGTGTCCCTGTTTTGAGAACGGATGAAGCGACTTCAAGCTTTATGAGTTCTGTCGTTAAACATTTGAATGTTGAGTTGGCCCCACAAACGACCCTGCACGGTGTCTTGGTTGAAATCTACGGTGAAGGTATCCTGATGCTGGGAGAAAGTGGCGTGGGTAAATCTGAAACGGCTATGGAAATTGTTAAGCGCGGACATCGCCTGATTGCAGACGATCTTGTCGAAGTAAGGCGTGTATCGGATACCACACTCTTGGGTCAAGCTCCCGAGATTATCAGACATCTGATAGAAATTCGAGGTCTTGGCATCATGGACGTAAAAGAAATGTACGGTGTCTCTTCTATTAAATTACGTGAGACCATTAACTTTATTATTAACTTAGAACTGTGGGATGAGAAGAAGGTTTATGAGCGTTTAGGTATCAATCAGGAGTATACCGAAATCTTGGGCATTCAAATTCCTTCTACCACTATTCCGGTTCGCCCCGGTCGAAATTTGGCGATTATCGCCGAAGTGGCGGCCATTAATTTCCGCCAAAAACAAATGGGTTATAATGCTGCGGAAGCTTTGACCGAAAGACTCTTTGGCACGAAAAACTAAATAGAAAGCGATGTCTTCCATGTCTGA
>CAYFRY010000176.1:0-2610 GCA_964345665.1 uncultured Oscillospiraceae bacterium | reverse complement strand
CCTCCGTCAAGCTGAAAGACTGACCGTCTTCACTGGTCCCGCGCACAGCTTGCGCTCCTTCTTGGTATGACAAAGTATCTATGGCAACATGCTCGGCCACCATGAAAACCGAGTAAAAGCCGAGTCCGAAATGACCGATGATACCGCTTGCATCACCTTTTTCTTTATATTTTTCAACAAATTCCACAGCACCCGAAAAAGCAATCTGATTGATGTATTTTTCAACCTCTTCGCCCGTCATGCCGATGCCGTTATCTTGAACTTTTATAGTATTGGCTTCATTGTCGTAAATCACATCTATGGCGAAGTCCTTGTTCTCCGTCTCAGGCGCCTCACCGAAATCCAACAGACGCTGATATTTACTGATAGCGTCACTTGCATTGGAAATCAATTCACGAAGGAAAATATCTTGATCCGAATACAGCCATTTTCTGATAATCGGGAAAATGTTTTCGGTATTGACTGAAATCTGACCACTTTTAGCTTGCATTCTAATCTGCACCTCTCTTTAAAAAATAATGGCAGCCCACGCTGCTCTAGACAAAAATGTCTTAAATATTCTACCACATTTGAACCAATTCTAAAGCCTGGCTTTACTTGCGCGCTCTGGTTTGTTAATCTGCTCTCGAAAACGCGATTATTTACGTTTATTGAAGGACTAAAAGGAGCATTTTTATGGCAAAAGAACGCATATTACTCGCCTACTCAGGCGGTTTGGACACCTCAATCATCATTCCCTGGTTAAAGGAAAACTATGACTGTGACGTCATCGCCATGGCAGGCGAAGTCGGTATCGGTGTAGACGAAGGCGAACTGAGAAACAAAGCACTTAAATGCGGGGCGGAAAAAGTTTACGTAGAAGATATCACGGAAGAGTTCATTACAGATTTCATCTACCCTACACTGAAAGCTCATGCCGTTTATGAAGGAAAATACTTGCTCGGCACCTCTTTTGCCAGACCTGTTATAGCCAAACGTATGGTGGAAATTGCACGTAAAGAAAACTGCACCGCCATCTGCCACGGCGCAACAGGAAAAGGAAATGATCAAGTTCGTTTTGAGCTGACCGTCAAGGCTTTGGCACCCGATCTGAAAATCATTGCTCCTTGGCGTATTTGGGACATCAAATCTCGTGATGAGGAGATAGATTATGCTGAAGCACGCGGCATTCCCGTTCCGGTAAGTAAAGCGGACAATTATTCCATGGACCAAAATCTTTGGCACCTCAGCCACGAAGGTATGGACTTGGAAGATCCTGCCAACGAACCGCAGTATGATAAACTGCTTAAGTTGATGGCTTCTCCCGAAAAGGCTCCTGACAAGGCGAGCTATGTTGAGCTGAAGTTTGAAGAAGGTATTCCTGTTGAAGTCGATGGCGTAACCGGGCCGAGAGCGATTTTGGAATATCTTAATAAAGTAGCCGGTGAAAACGGCGTCGGTATCGTAGATATGGTGGAGAATCGTCTCGTCGGCATGAAGTCCAGAGGTGTCTATGAGACACCGGGCGGCACGGTCTTGTATGCGGCTCATCGCGAACTGGAGCTGCTTTGCCTAGACCGTGAAACTTTACACTATAAGGATCTAGTCGCGCATCGTTTCGCTGAACTGGTTTACTATGGTCAGTGGTTCCATCCTTTACGAGAAGCCCTTTCCGCATTTGTAGACGAAACCCAAAAAGTAGTCACCGGAACCGTCAGGCTGAAACTCTATAAAGGTAATGTCATGCCTGCCGGAACAACTTCGCCTTTCTCGCTTTATGATGAGGAGCTTTCTACCTTCGGTGAAGATGAGGTCTACAACCAAAATGATGCCGGCGGCTTTATCAATCTCTTCGGCTTGCCCATGAAGGTTGTCGCCCAAATGAAGAAAAGAAACGGACAATTGAAATGAGTTCAGATAAGCTTTGGGCCGGACGTTTTTCTAAAGATACCGCAGCTGCCGTGCATGCCTTCAATCGCTCGATTGACTTTGACTTCAGAATGTATAAACAAGACATTCGCGGTAGTCAGGCGCATGCGCGCATGCTCAATAAGATCGGCATTTTGAACGACAAGGAGCTTTCGGACATTGTCTCGGGCTTGGATGCAATCTCTGCGGACATCGATTCGGGCGCCTTAGCCCTCGACACAGCGGCTGAAGATATTCATATGTTTGTCGAAGCCGAGCTGAGTCGTCGCATCGGTGAGGCTGGGAAAAAGCTGCATACGGGCCGTTCTCGAAACGATCAGGTCGCTTTGGATATTCGTCTTTATTTACGCGATGAATGCGAAGAAATTAAAGCCCTTTTCCTTGACTTAAGTCATCGAATGCTTGACATGGCACAGTCTCATACGGAAACTATTCTTCCCGGCTATACGCACTTACAGCGTGCTCAGCCGGTCACTTTTGCCCATCATCTCATGGCCTATGTTCAGATGTTTTTACGAGACTTGGATCGTTTGGATGACGCAGTGGAACGCATGAACGAGCTGCCTTTAGGTGCAGCGGCTTTGGCCGGAAGCGGCTTTCCTTTAGACCGAGCTTATGTTGCCGAGCAACTCGGTTTCGCTCGTCTTTGCGATAACAGTATGGATGCGGTGTCCGATCGGGACTTTGCCATCGAAGTATGCG
>CAYFRY010000175.1:0-2622 GCA_964345665.1 uncultured Oscillospiraceae bacterium | reverse complement strand
CAAAGCTATTCATCTTCGTAACGAATATCTACGCTCATTTTTTTAGCTTTCGGCAATTCTTCTACCGACTCCGGTTCCGGGAAGCGCACGGTAATGGCTTGACCTGTGCGCGTTTTCTCACCGCTCTTAATCAATTTGCCATGACTTGAAATAAGACCGTCATTAAACCACAATTTGAGCTGCGCGCGTGTCAAGCCCGGTCTTTCAGTCGAAAGAGCCTCAAGCAGAAACAGATCCGCTCTCATGCCCGAACGTTCAGGCGTATAGTCTTTTTGCTCTTTATTCTCTTCAGTTTTCATCTTCTTTATCGTTTTCTAAGTAAAAATTTAAATCTTTTTCAAAATCATACCTATGTGTAAGGCTTAAAAGGAGAAAAAGCAGGAGGGTTACGGTCAGGTAACAGTCTGCAACATTGAAAGTCGGGAAAATGTAGTCACCGAAATGAGCGTCTATAAAATCCAGGACATAGCCGTTTATCACACGATCTATTCCGTTTCCAATGGTACCCGCCGCTAAAAAAGAAAAGAGTATTTTTCCTAAAGCCGAGCGGGAACGATAGATGAGATAGAGAAAGAGAATACCGGCCAGGACGGACAGAGAGGCCAGAATGTAAATCCCCCACTCTTTCCCCGCCAAAAAGCTGAAGGCGGCCCCACGGTTATAACTTTTGTCAAAAAACAAAAATCCCGGAATCAGCGTAATGCTATCCGTTTCACTCATCGTTCGATCAATCCAAATTTTACTGGCTTGATCAATCAAAACGAGTATCAGGGATAAAACATAGGCCTTAAGCGTGTTGCCCCGCTTCAATTCAGAATGATTCGATACTTGCTTATTCATGGAACTTTCCTTTTTTCAGTAGAGTTTAGCTTTCAAGTTGATGCGTTCTATACCCTGACATCGTCCCTCACTGTCCAGATTTATCGCTACACCTTGTACGGCAATAGGACCATCAGCCAGCATATATTTGGAAGGCAGCTGTTGAACCAGACGACGAAGCGAACCCTCCACTTGCATACCAATCACACTGTCTGTCGGCCCGGTCATCCCCACATCCGTAATGTAACCGGTATGCTCTTTTAAAATACGTTCATCTGCCGTTTGGACATGTGTATGCGTACCACAAACCACGCTGGCTCTACCGGCAACATAGTGAGCCAAAGCAATTTTCTCCGCACTGGCCTCCGCATGAAAATCAATGAAAATATGTTTAATGTTTTCTTTGTGCAGTCCGGCCAGAAGCTTATCCACTTCGGCAAAAGGCGAATGTGCGGCATTTAAATAAACCTGCCCCAAAAGATTAATGACAGCCAGGCGTCTGGCGCCCACCGGAAAAACAGAAAGACCGCGCCCCGGCCACGTCGGCGGCCCGTTCGCAGGTCTGACAATCTGTGCATCTTGGTCTATGCACTTCATCAGTTCCGCTTTAGACCAACAGTGATTACCCAAAGTAATGGCCTGTACACCTGCTGAATAGAGCAAAGACGCCGTTTGTTGGGTAAGACCCAAACCACCGGCTACATTCTCACCATTGGCTATGACAAAATCCGCTTTATATTTCAGTTTCAGACCCGGAAGCTCTGAAGCAATCGCTTTAATCGCTTCAGTTCCTACCACGTCCCCTAAAAAAAAGATATTCACAGACACCTGCTTTCTAAATAGGCTGTCTCTTATTTGGAAATATAATAACAAAAAGCAGCCTCCAAAACCATGGAATGGTTTTGGAAGCTGCCCTAAAGTGCTGGATTGCAGTTATTTGGCGTAATCACTTACGCGCGTTTCTCTAATCATATTGATCTTGATCTGACCCGGATAATCGAGCTCATCTTCAATTTGACGGCAGATATCCCTGGCTCTCAAAATCATCTCATCTTCAGACATTCGTTCCGGAATAACCATGACGCGAAGCTCTCTACCCGCTTGGATAGCGAAACTCTTTTCCACGCCCTCGAAACTATCCGCAATTTCTTCCAAACGCTGGATTCGTTTTACATAAGTTTCAAGGTTCTCACGCCTTGCTCCCGGTCTTGCGGCCGATATGGCATCGGCTGCAGCCACTATAGATGATATCAGCGATGTGGCTTCTACATTGCCATGATGCGACTCAATCGCATTAACCACGATTTCAGGTTCATTATGCTTACGTGCGAAGTTCGCCCCCAAATCAATATGCGTGCCTTCCATTTCGAAATCTATCGACTTACCGATATCATGTAATAATCCGGCCCGCTTCGCCAGCTCGACATCCAAGCCCAACTCACCTGCAATCATTCCGGAAAGCAGACTTACTTCGATTGAGTGCTGCAAAGCATTCTGTCCATAACTTGTACGGTAGTGCATACGGCCGAGCAACTTGATTATTTCGGGGTTAACACCTATAACACCCGTTTCGAAAATCGCCTTTTCACCTTCTTGCTTTATCACTTGATTAAGCTCTTTCTTCGCTTTCGCCGCCATTTCTTCAATACGGGCAGGATGGATGCGTCCGTCTTGAATCAGCTTTTCTAAAGTTAAACGCGCCGTCTCTCGACGAATCGGATTAAAACAGGACAGAATAACCGCTTCCGGTGTATCGTCAATAATCAAATCAACACCCGTAATCGTCTCAATCGCACGGATGTT
>CAYFRY010000174.1:0-2666 GCA_964345665.1 uncultured Oscillospiraceae bacterium | reverse complement strand
GAAGTCCAAGCCCTTCGTCCAAGGCCTTACACAAGGCCGCACACAAAGCCAGACGAGCTTCGCGTAAACTTATCTCCTCACAATTAAGGATATGACTGGCCGCATAAAACTTATTAAACTGCCTGGCAATCAGCAAGAGCTGCCTGGCCAAAATGGACGGCTCATAAGCTTCGGAAGCCGCCACCACGGCAGCACCTAAATCAGCCAAGGTACGTGCCAGAGCGAACTCATTATCATCACCCAATCCTGTTAAATCCGCTTCTCCGAAATCTTTATCCACGGCCTCAGCCTTTCTCAGAATAGATTTGGCTCGGGCATAAGTATATAGCAGATAAGGTGCGGTTTCCCCTTCAAAATCCAACATATCTTCCCAAGTGAAGACAATGTCGCGCTCACGACCATTTTTCAGGAAGTTGAATTGAACTGCAGCCACACCTACCTTTTCGGCAATCTCGTTTATTTCCGTTTCTGATAAATCACTGCCACGCTCTTTGGCATTTTTCACAATAATTTCTTTTGTCTTGGCCACCGCCTCATTGAGGAAGTCTTCCAACAAAATGACATCTCCTGATCTTGTGGACATTTTCATGCCCGGGAACTTGACCGTACCGAAGGCGACATGAACACAGTCATCGGCCGCCGCCACACCTGCTTTTTTCAAAACAGTAAAGACTTGCTTAAAATGAAGACTTTGGGGCACACCGACCACATAAATATTTTTCTTAAACTTAAAGTTTTCATAGCGATATAAAATAGCGGCCAGATCCCGAGAAGCATAAATCGTTGTGCCATCGGACTACAAAATGATACATGGCGGCATCTTCTCCTCATCCAAACGGACCACTTGAGCGCCTTCACTTTCTTCCAGAAGCTGCTTTTCGTTTAAGAGTTCCACTACTTCGGGAATCTTGTCCGTATAAAAACTCTCTCCGTTAAAGTTATCAAAACTGATATCCAAGCGATTGTAGACACGCATGAATTCCAAAAGGCTCTTTTCTCTGAACTCTTTCCAGAGTGCCGTTTCAGCCTCCCCCCCTTGTTCCAGATTACGGAAACGCGCGCGTGCCATCTCTTCCAGCTCAGGCCGGTTTTTAGCCTCTTCATGAAACTTAACATAAATGCGGGTCAACTCTTGAATCGCATTCGCTTTGACCGCTTCCGGATCTCCCCAGAGTTCGTAAGCGACAATCAATTTACCGAACTGCGTTCCATAATCTCCCAAATGGTTAAAACCTAAGCTCTTATAACCCAAATGAGCATAAATGCGTTTGATAGACTCGCCCAGGATGGTAGTAAAGGCATGCCCCACATGGAAGGGTTTAGCAATGTTAGGCGAAGAATACTCGACGATGACCGTCTCTCCTCGGCCCAAATTCTTTTTGGCAAAATCCCCCTCCGACAAAAGCAAGGTCCGAAGCACATCCGCCGTATAGATAGAAGTGTCCAGAAAAAAATTAAGGTAAGGGCCGGCCACCTCAATGCGCTCCAAATAAGGGGGCTTGTCTGAAAGTTTTCCGGCAATCTCCGTAGCAATTTGAGCCGGAGCTTTTCTCATCGTTTTGGCGAGTTTAAAACAAGGAAAAGCGTAATCTCCCAAATCGCTTTGGGGCGGTACTTCCAACAAGGGATAAAGCGCATCGGCATCCGAGCCGATTGTTTGTGCCAGCAGTTCAGCCAATGCTCGGCGATAATCTAACATGAAAGGTCTCCTTTAGACAGATAGTGCAGCGGTTTCAAAATGTAGAATTACAAAATATGGAATGCGATTATTTTAGCACAGGCACTAAATCAAAATCAGCGTTTCGCCCGCAATCTCAAGGACAATGCTGAAAGGCGCAATAACACGTCCACTCCCATTCATCCAAGGCTCAGCACCGGCATTACAGGAAACAAGAGCCTCTTCGGGACCTGAAATCGATTGGCCGAGCAGATCTTTGCCCTCCACTAAATGACGTTTGAAACTGAAGCCACGGTCCCTGCATTTTTTCCATTCAATGAAGCCGGTTTGTAAAATCGGATGCTTGCCTCTTAATTCACCCATCTTAGCCAAGTGGGCTTCCAGGGCTCCCGGTGCATCTTTCCAAGGGAAGGTTCGCCTGTTGAACGGGTCGCGGTACCCCTCCATCGCACGTTCGTCTCCGTAATAAATACTCGGCGTACCGGGATAAAGCATAGCCACCGTATAAGCAAACTTTAAAATCTGCTCACCCCGCCGGCGTTCTTCCGGACTCAAGAAAATGTGTTGTTGTTGATTGCGATTGTCCGGGTCTTTCGCTCCTGCCACACTGGTGATAAAACGGGGGGTATCATGCGTGGAAAGCATATTCATATTCGCAGCAAAAGCCATAGGCGGATAGTTTTCGCGAATATTATCCAGTAAGTCCCTCATTCTGGGGGCGTCGATGTAGTGCTTAAAAAAGGCCAGCAACACTTCGCGAAAGGGGTAGTTCATGATGGAATCGTGGGTATTTCCAAAGATAAAATCACGGTAGCTGCCGTAACTTACCTTACAGCTGGCATCCTCCCACACTTCGCCCAAAACAACCGCATCGGCTTGGTAACGCTTGACCGTTCTTCTCAGTGCTCGAATAAAACCGTCGGGGAGCTCGTCAGACACATCTAAACGAAAGCCTTTTATGCCTCGTTTAAGCCAGAACGCGATGACC
>CAYFRY010000173.1:0-2723 GCA_964345665.1 uncultured Oscillospiraceae bacterium | reverse complement strand
CTCCATAGGTTACCTTTCTGTCAGCCAGTTGGCAGAAAATTTACGTAATCAAAACGAACTTGAAGACTTACGTATTAATTACGCTCTTATTGACAAGAGCAATAAAGACGAGATGGCTAATCAAAGGTTACTGTATCCCATTGTACAGTGAGGAGGGATCTGCAGTGAAGGATAAGAGAAGGCTTAATAACAAGATCGTGAAGAATATAGTCAAGATTATAAAGAAAGGTCTCCTCTTTATGCTCTGCTCAATCTTGTGGTCAGGCATTATGGGGTCACTGGTCTCCTGTTCGGATGCGAATCAATCTAAGAAAAATTTAAAAATTGCTGTGATTAATTGTCAATCGAATGACACTTTTATTAACAGCCTTAGTAATTCTATCCTAGCAAGTGTACGTCTTCGTGAACAAGCACAAGGCTTAAAAATTAATTTGAATATCGTAGGTGCCAAGCTGGATCAGAATTATCAGAATACGCTGGTTGATCGCATGCTACAGCAAAACTATGATGTGCTTTGCGTGAATATGGTCGATCGTACCATGTCCAGTGCTGTCATCAGTAAATGTAAAGCGGCCAATGTACCGGTGGTTTTTTTTAACAGAGAGCCTGTGGCAGAGGATATGGCGTCTTGGGATCGGCTGTACTATGTAGGTACTTCAGCAGTGGATTCAGCCTATCAACAAGGCCAGATGTTACTTGACTTATTAAACAAAGATTTCGCAGCCGTTGATAAAAATCAAGACGGGAAGATTCAGTACGTCATGTTAGAGGGCGAACCCGGGCATCAGGACACCCTCTACCGTACAGACTATTCCGTAGCAGTACTAACGGATGCCGGTATACAAATGGAGAAGTTAGTCAGTGATACCGCGGAATGGGATCTGACTTCGGCCTATAATAAAATGGGGTCTTGGCTGGAGAAGTTCGGTTCGAAAATCGAAGTGGTTTTGGCCAATAATGATGATATGGCGCTTGGGGCTATTAAGGCGTTAGAACAACAGAGTGGGGAGGATAAGGCCACTGCGTTTGTCTTCGGTATTGACGCGACTCCGGTGGGAGTGGCTGCGGTTAATAAGGGAAGTCTCTATGGAACGGTTGTTAATGATGCCGTTGAACAAGCTGCCGCCATGGTAGACATTGCGATTGCCTTGGCACAAGACAGGGACCCCAAAACCGCCGATATCGCTTATCTGGAAGATAATATTGCGCGTATTCCGCACCGACCGCTTACCTCGGAAAATTATGAAGAAGAAATGAAAAAACTGCAGGAAGTACATTAAGCTTCCCGCAGTTTTTTATTAATTCAGTTTTCTCTTTAACTTGTGATTTAAATGTCTCTGGTAGCTTCAATGACCGCTTTAATACTGTCACGTGCTTTTTCAAGCTTAGCATACTCATCTTCCGGTAATCTTACTTCAAGGATTTGTTCTATACCGTCATGGCCGACCACGCATGGCACATTCAGTACAACATCGTGCATACCGTATTCGCCCTCAAGTACCGTACCGACTGTGCGGATGGTGTTTTGGTCACGGAGAAAAGAAGAACAAAGCTCGTTAACCGCAACTGCGATGCCGTAGAAGGTCGCTCCTTTACGTTTGATGACTTCAGCGCCCGCCGTTCTTGTTTGTCTTGCAATTTCCTCCTTCTCTTGTTCCGTTAAAGTAATGTTGGAAATCTTACAGAATTCTTCAATACTGAAGCCGGCTACTTTGGAAAAGGACCAGGCAGGGAACTGGCTTTCGCCGTGTTCGCCAAAAATGTAAGCATGAATGTTCTTCATATCGATTTTGAATTTTTTAGACAGCAGGGTTCTGAAGCGCGTACCGTCCAACACGGTTCCGGAACCCACAACCAAGTGACGGGGGAGACCGGACCATTTACAAATATGATAAGTAAGCACGTCGACGGGGTTAGCAACGACGAGAATAACGCCACCGTTGTAGTGTTTCATCATTTCCGTTGTGACGGCTTTGGCAATCCGACAATTTTTAGCCGCCAAGTCCAAACGCGTTTCGCCCGGCTTACGGCCGGCGCCGGCTGCGAAAACGATAATGTCGCAGTCTTTGATATCGGCATAGTCTCCGGTGCGAATAATCATAGGATTCAGAAAGGGTAAACCGTGTACGAGATCCATGACCTCGCCTTCAGCTTTTTCCTTCGCTACATCGATGATGACCAGTTCATCACAGGTACGCTTGATTGACATGACATAAGCGATGCTCGCTCCGACGTTACCCGCACCAATGATTGCAATTTTTGAACCGGCTGTAATACCTCTAGGCATAGTACCCTCCCGAAACATGTAAATAGATATATTAGGGACAAATTTCCCTTATTACATATGTTATATATATTTTAATTGATAAACAAGCCCAAAATGAGCCGCTTCACATTCAAATTTCTTTCCGAGAGTACATATTTCTCACCGCCGCAAGACGCCCGGGCGCGTGGTAAAAAGGGGATAAAAAAGTTGGGGATGAGGTGTTGACAGAAGCGGTACGGGAGGTTAAGATGGTCAGGCGCCTTTGAGAGAAGGGGCCCGGACCTTGAAAATTGAATAGTAAGAAAAGCAAGAAAAACAATGCAACTATAACGAGCCAAAGTTAATTCAAACATGAGTTTGTAATGAATGTAAATAAGAGCCAAAGGGCTCTCATAATTTTTAATGAGAGTTTGATCCTGGCTCAGGATGAACGCTGGCGGCGTGCCTAACACATGCA
>CAYFRY010000172.1:0-2757 GCA_964345665.1 uncultured Oscillospiraceae bacterium | reverse complement strand
CTGTGCCTCACGATATTGTTGCATACTTAAGTTTTCCATGGTTCGCCCCCTAAGAAGATTGCTTTTGCCATTATAAGCCTAAACGCCTTAAAGTGCCGTCCTATTAACATCATTTTTCTTGTTTTTTACCACTCCCTGCGCTAGTATTAGCCTTGATTTAGATAAAAGGAGCTTATTAAATTGGCAAAATTGGCAAAACAAAAAGCAAGCTCGATTCATCTCTACGAGCGCCAAGGTTTATACATTCCTCGTGTTGCGGCTGTCCATGACATCTGCGGTTACGGAAACTGCTCACTCGGCATCGCTATGCCGGTCCTCTCGGCAGCCGGTATCGATGTCTGCCCTGTGCCTACCGCCGTTTTTTCATCACATACCAAATATTCCGCTTTCACTTTTTTTGACACCACGGAAAGGCTTCCCGAGTACTTGGAAGCGTGGAAAAAGATTAACGTTGAAATCGACGGCGTATATAGCGGTTTTCTCGGTTCACCCGAACAAGTGACGCTGATTCAGCAGCTTTATGCCACCTATCCTCATGCTTTACGCATTCTGGATCCTGTCATGGGCGACAACGGCGAAATTTACGCCACCTATACTCCCGAACTCTGCGACGCGATGGGCGATTTGACTCACACCGCCGACATCCTCGTCCCCAACCTGACCGAAGCCGCGATTTTGACCGGCCGCGAATATCAGGGCCAAGATCCTTCGGATGAGGAAGTCGAGGCGCTGATGAAAGGCCTCCTAGAGACCGGTGCTCGCTATGTTGTTCTGAAGGGCATTATCCGCGACGATCACATCCGCAATTACGTGGCCGGCCAAGACTGTGAGATGGAAATTATATCGGGCGACCTTCTGCCCTTCCACCTGCACGGAACCGGTGACCTGTATGCCTCCGCCTTGACGGCGGCGATTTATGCCGGAAAAGACCTCGCTTATGCGGTCTTCTTTGCCAGCGAAATCGTTCGAAAATCTATGCTGACGACCCTGCACCAGCCCGAACATTTAATGCGCGGGGTGAGTTTCGAACGACAAATGGGCGATATTGCGGGGCTCTTGGATTAAAAGGGATTGGCAAAATCATCTAATTAAATTTCAAAGGAAAACACGATGCAACACGAAAGCATACTCATTCTGGATTTTGGCGGACAATACAACCAACTGATTGGACGCCGTGTCCGTGACCTCAACGTATTCTGTGAAATCAAGTCTTATCGGACTTCGCTTGATGAGATTAAGTCGTCAGGATATAAGGGCATCATTCTCACCGGCGGTCCCAATTTTGTCTATGCTGACGGTGCGCTCACCTGTGATCCTGCGCTCTTTGACTTAGGCATTCCTGTCCTAGGCATCTGCTACGGCGCCCAATCGATGGCTCATCTTCTAGGTGGCCAAGTCGAAGCCGCTTCCGAGCGTGAATACGGTCGTGTTCCTTTGCATATTGATATAGCCGATATGCTTTTCGACGAGGTCAAGCAAGACAGTATCAGCTGGATGAGTCACACGGATCAAATTGTGGCCTTACCGGGCGGTTTTGAAATTACCGCTCACTCTGCCTCTTGCCCCGTTGCTGCGATGCGTGACACTGAGCGCCAGCTTTACGCGGTTCAATTTCATCCCGAGGTCAATCACTCAGAAGAGGGCCCAAAAATTCTCAAGAATTTCTTGTACAGGATCTGCGGCTGCTCCGGCGACTGGACCATGGCTCAGTTCGTAGAAAACAGTGTTGCCTCTTTGAAAGAGAAGCTGGCCGGTCGTAAAGTGCTCTGTGCATTCTCAGGCGGTGTAGACTCTTCCGTCGCTGCCCTTCTGGTTCATAAAGCAATCGGTCAGAATCTGCATTGTATCTTCGTCGACCACGGGCTTCTCCGTAAGAATGAAGCCAAAGAAGTCGTCGAAGTCTTCGCCGATAACTTCCACATGAACCTGAAACGCGTGGATGCGGCGGACCGTTTCCTCAGCAAACTCGCAGGCATCACGGATCCCGAGCAAAAGCGCAAAATCATCGGCAGCGAATTCATTCGTGTCTTCGAAGAAGAGGCCAAGGCCATCGGTGCAATCGATGTTTTGGTCCAAGGCACGATTTACCCTGACGTCATCGAAAGTGGCGTCGGCGACGCAGCCGTCATCAAATCTCACCACAACGTTGGCGGCCTTCCGAAAGACATCGGTTTTACCGATCTGGTCGAGCCCCTGCGAGACCTTTTTAAAGACGAAGTACGCCGCGCCGGAGAAGAAATGGGCATCCCCGCTCACCTTGTCTGGCGTCAACCCTTCCCCGGCCCCGGACTCGCCGTTCGCATTATCGGTGAAATCACGCCGGACAAGGTCGCGCTGCTTCAAGACGCCGACCACATCTTCCGCGAAGAAATCACCAAAGCAGGTTTGGACCGCGCCATCAATCAGTACTTCGCGGTATTGACGGACATGCGCTCCGTCGGCGTCATGGGTGACACGCGCACCTATGACTACACCCTCGCCCTGCGCGGCGTGACCACGACCGACTTCATGACCGCCGACTGGGCCAGAATCCCCTACGAAGTTCTCGAAGTCGCCTCCAACCGTATCGTCAACGAAGTCGGCCACATCAACCGCATCGTCTACGACATCACGAGTAAACCACCCGCTACGATCGAGTGGGAGTAATTTATGCGATAGCGGAAACCCTTGCAAACAGCTGCTTTGCGGCACTTCACTGATCCGAATGGCAACGTTTTGGCAACAGCAAGTTCGTTTTCGCTAAAAGCGGACTTATAA
>CAYFRY010000171.1:0-2771 GCA_964345665.1 uncultured Oscillospiraceae bacterium | reverse complement strand
TAACACCCTTGTTGACAATGGCTTGCTGTTTTAAAACCGTTTGGAAATAGATAACCGGAATCTTAGTTTCCGTAAAAACATCACGGTCAGGTAACCAGTGTTGCAAAGTACCTGTTCTACGGCCTCTAAAGGGTTCTTTCACAAGGCCGAGTTTATTTTCACCCTTCTCAAAATGGAGACTGTATTTAAAGCCGTCTCGCCAAACAGTAACGTCAAACCAACGAGAGGCATACTGCGTAGCCGTTGCACCCAGACCGTTCAGGCCTAAACTGAACTCATAGTTTTCACCGGAATTATTTCGGTACTTCCCTCCTGCATAGAGCTCACAGTAAACCAGTTCCCAGTTAAAGCGTTTTTCGTTTGCATTGTAGTCAAGAGGAATGCCTCGTCCCTCATCTTCCACTTCCAAAGAACCGTCTAAATAGCGCTTAACTTTTATAGTATGACCGTAACCCTCACGCGCTTCATCGATAGAGTTTGAGAGAATTTCAAAGAACGAATGCTGACAGCCTTCAATGCCGTCTGAACCGAAGATGACGGCAGGCCTGAGACGTACACGGTCGGCTCCCTTCAAAGATGAGATGCTTTCGTTATCATATTTAGCTTTACGCGCCATTTTCACTCTCCATGTATTATTCTAACTTTATAAGTTTATCATAGTCATTCCCCAAACAAATTACGGCAATCTAACGTTTTTCAAGCCGAAAGGCAAGTCTTTTCCCTATTTTCCATGACTTTTTATCGGGGCAAATGTTAATTGCCTCAAAAGCTCTGAATTGACACTTCAGTCGATAAAGAGTAATTTCTAAGCGGGCTATATTATCTTATCCCCTAGGATTAAAAAGGAGAATTGCATATGTTCAAAGGTTTAAAAAAATTGTTCAGTGGCGCTGATTCGGCAGAAAAGCTCCTCTCTCCTCTTAACGGAAAACTGGTCCCCATGAAGGACGTACCTGATCCGACATTCGCTGAAGAAATGCTCGGCCCCGGTGTAGCCATTATCCCGTCTGAAGGAAAACTTTTCGCTCCGGCGGATGGTTCCGTCACTTTGGTTTTTGACACCCTTCATGCCGTTGCCATCAAAACAACAAGTGGCGCAGAACTCCTCTTTCATTTGGGTTTAGACACAGTTAAAGAAAACGGTGCAGGCGTTGAAGCGCATGTAAGCGTGGGTGATGAAGTTAAAGCAGGCGATGTGATGATTTCTTTTGACAAAGAAGCTCTTGAAGCGAAAGGTTATAATCTCATCACTCCTATGATTTTGACGAATAAAGCCGAATTTTCATCTATTGATGTCGCTACTGAAAAGCTGAATCAAAATGTCAGCCATGCGGATGTAGTCCTTACCTTAACCAAGGCATAATATCCTTGATTACGATTTATTTTAGTCTGGGCTGTCTCACGTTAGACGGCCCTTTTTAATTTATCCGGGCTTTTTAAGATACAACGATTTTTCCATTTCTGGTCAAGTAAATGTTTACTTCCTAAAATTATGGCAAAACAATTCCTGGTTTTCCGAGAATGACGCCTCATCAGCTCGGATTGTGGACATTGATCTAGGCCTATCCTAAGTTTTTTCACCCGAGCCTATTTCGCCCCGGTTATTGTAGTTTGTTCTAGGACAACTGCCACTGCTTGTCCCTCAATGGACAACAAACCGTCGCGTCCTTTTCTGCCCCTCATTCTTATTTTATTAAGCTAAAATCTTAACCGTAAAAATTAATTCATGCCCATATCTTTTTTCTTGATTTTGTAAAGAATTTTCAATTGACCCCATGCGGTCCGTATGCGATAAAGGTATAAACAGTGGGAGGGGAGTCGACATTTTGGCGAATATGTCCATTTTTGTTCGTAATTATTTCCTTATGCTGTTTTATTTTATGACACCCGACTGAAACTTCATTTCTCAGACTGAAGCTTCAGTTGTGTCAAAGCAGGCTCTTTTTTCACGCCGGTGGTAAGTGCCTTGCTGATAATTTTTTCTGGCGGAAGGTTCCGCGAAATGAAAAGAGTTTCTATTATGATGAAGTATCTGCAAAGACTGGGAAAATCTTTGATGCTCCCTGTCGCAGCGCTGCCCATTGCAGCGATTCTCATGGGTATCGGTTACTGGATTGACCCGACCGATTGGGGCGCTAACAGTATGCTCTCCGCTATTCTGCTTAAAGCGGGCGGTGCCTTAATCGATAACATGGCTTGGCTCTTCGCAGTCGGTGTCGGTGTTGGTCTGTCCAAAGATAACGATGGTACGGCAGGGCTTGCCGGTTTAGTCTCTTTTTTGACTTTGACCACCGTTCTTTCATCCGGCGCTGTCTCCATGTATATGGGCGTCGAGCTGAAAGATGTTCCGGCAGCGTTCGGAAAAATTGCCACCCAATTTACAGGTATCCTCTCCGGTCTCATCGGTGGTGCCATGTATAATAAGTTCCACAAGGTTAAATTGCATCCTGCGCTGGGTTTCTTCAGCGGTAAGCGTTCCGTTGCAATCATGTCCACCTTGATGACCCTGATCGTATGTATTCCCATGTATTTCTTCTGGCCCATAATTTATGGAGGTCTGGTCTCCTTCGGTAAGGGCATTATCTCCATGGGTCCTCTCGGTGCAGGTATCTATTCTGCCTTTAACCGTCTGCTGATTCCGGTCGGTCTACACCATGCGCTCAACAGCGTTTTCTAGTTTGACGTAGCTGAAATCAATGACATCGGCCGTTTCTGTGGTTCCGGAGACCTCAAACCTTTCACCGATGTGGTTACCGGTATGGCTTCCTCAG
>CAYFRY010000170.1:0-2827 GCA_964345665.1 uncultured Oscillospiraceae bacterium | reverse complement strand
CTCGGTCATCGGCCCATCAATAATCTACGAATTGCGGTTTATGATGTATCATTCAGGAGATGGTGGAGGCGGATTATTCCGGCGTGCTTTTTACACTTAATCCTATGAATGGTTTGGATACGGAAATCGTTCTGGAACTGACTTGCGGCCTGGGTGACTGCCTGATGGACGGCCAAGTCAGTGCTGTCCGTTATCGCTATGATCGCAGAAGAGAACTTTTTGTAGAAACAGCACAGACTGTCCGTCTTCGTGAGAGTGTACTTAGGCATCTGATAGATCAGGCTATACACATACAAAGCTACTTCGGCGAACCTTTAGATATTGAATTCGCCATCCGAGGAAATGAGGTTTTTATTCTACAGGCCAGGCCCATTACCGCTTTTGAAGTAAGCGCTTATGAAGGACTCTGGACTTCAGCCAATTTCAAAGACGGCGGAGTGGCGTCTGAGGTTTGTACCCCTTTGATGGCCTCTTTGTACCATTACAGTTGGGATGGCAGTTTGAGGGCCTTCTTGATTGAGAACGGAATGTCAACAGAGGTAGAGCTGACCGGAGCGCTCAGTAAGAGTATCTATGGACGCGTTTATTGGAATATCGGTGTAGTCAAGAAAGTGATGTCCAAAATTCCGGGCTATCGCGAAGCGGATTTTAACACTGAGTTCGGTATTCAAGCGACCGAAGCGCAAGAGACAAGCACCGTCCTGAAACCCGGTAGTCTATTTTACATTCTTAAGGTCAGCCTACGTTTTTTATTTTACCGTTACAGGCAAACGAAAAACCAAGATCAACTTTATAGGGACCTTCGTTCTGTTTATGAGGACTATCGCTCGGTTCTGAAAAGAGATTTATCGAAGAAAGAGTTGATTCAGCGATGGAACGCTTTGCTTTTTAATGCCTATTACCGCAATGAAAACAATTATTTTAATCAGGTTTTTATCAACACAATAGAGCAGTCACTTTATAAGGAGAAGTTCAGTCGCTATTTGGGACAGGCGGGCTTCGCGGATTTACTCTCCGGTTTGGAGGATGTATCCCACTTGCGTCCGGCTAAAGCCTTAAAAGACATAAGCCGTGCCATCCGCGAGCATGAAGAGAAGAGACATTACTATACAGAACACAGTGCTGAGGAGATTGTGGCCTTCTATCAGGCGGGCCAATATCCATGGAAAGATTTGGACGATTTTTTTGAAGCCTATGGCTATCACTCCAAGCGAGAACTCGATATCAGCTACCCGAACTATCAGGAGGCACCTTTGCCCATTATCCAACAAATAAAGAATCGGGTAGAGGGAGGGAAGAACTCAAGTCAGCCCTCAAGCTCCTATGAAGACGCCTTAAATCGATTGAAAAACAAAAGCTCAAAAAGACGTTTCAGACGCTTAGTCCGCAAGTTGAAGGCCATGCGTCGAAATATGTGGTGGCGGGAAGAATACAAAGATTTATCTACAAGGTATTATGACCTGATCAGACAGTACAGTTTACGCTTGGCTAAGCTGCTCCACAAGGAAGGAAAAGTCTCTCGAATTGAAGACATTTGGTTTTTAGAAATGAAAGAAATCAGTTCCCTGCTTGAAAACAATCTGCATGCAGACAAGGTTAAGGATACAATTAAAAAAAACCGCCTATATTATAATGGCTTCAGACAGTTTAAAATACCTTTTGAAATCCCCCATCTGAACCGACATTCAACGGGACAGCTCAAGTTAAGCGGAGAGTTATTGCAAGGGATTGGTTGCCAGAGCGGACAAGTGAGTGCCAGAGTTCGGGTTCGGCGGCACATGCACGACATCCATTTGTTGAAGGTGGGAGAGATTTTGGTTACGAATTATATGGATACAGGCTGGGCCATGCACTTTCCGAAAATGGCAGGCTTAATTACAGCCCATGGCGGTTTGCTCTGTCATGCGGCTGTGGTAGCAAGAGAATTGAGCCTGCCGTGTATTGTTGATGTAACGGACGCCTGTGAACACATTCCTGACGGTGCTGAAGTCTTAATGGACGGACGCACCGGTCAAGTAAAAATATTGGAGACGGAATGAATATCATTGGAGAATGGAATCCAAGTGTAATATTAACGTTTGTGGGAAGCGGCTTAGCCGTGGCCGGCATGTTGTTGATCTCCCGTGGACAAGGCAGCTATGCGATGCTTTGCTTGATTTGGGCCGCCATTTTTGACCTCTTGGATGGCCCGGTAGCCAGACTGGTTAAAAGAAGCGAGCGGGCCAAGCATTACGGTGTTTTCATTGATACGGTCTCGGATGTCATCAGTTTTGTCGCATTCCCTGTAGTTTTAGCCATTCATTTGGGCCGAACGGATTATATAGGTTGTTTGGTTTACGTGTCCTATGTGGTTTTCGGCCTCAGTCGTTTGGCGGACTTTACCCTATCGCATCAAGACGGGGTAAAAAGCACTTATTTCACCGGTTTACCGGTGGCTTATGTCGCTCTGATTATGCCGCTTTTTAATTTATTGTTCCAAAACATAGAAAAAAATTTATTTCAAAGTCTCTATACACTTATGATGGCTTTATCCGGCGTTGCCTTTGTTATCCCTTTTCGAAATCCGAAACCGGGAAAGCGGGGTATTTTCTTTTTTTCTATTCTCGCCTTGCTCTTAAGTTTTCTCTATTTAGGGGTAGTTTAATGCCGAAATATTACGATCTGCATAAAAAAACCTATCTGGAGAAGAGGCAATATGCTAGTCGGGCTTTGCGTTTTTTCTATGGCAAACGCACGGGAAGATTATTACTGGAGCTTTTCTTTGCCCGGCCTATCTATTCTAAATTGAACGCCTTATTTCAGCGTAGTTCTTGGAGTCGAAAAAAGA
>CAYFRY010000169.1:565-2864 GCA_964345665.1 uncultured Oscillospiraceae bacterium | reverse complement strand
GACCTCATCCTTACCAAGGATGCGCTCTACCAACTGAGCTATGAGGGCGTATAATAGAAGCGATACTAATGATTCTGATAGGAGCACTTTCATTGCTCCGCTCAAAAAGCTGAAGTGCAGAGTCCATTATAAACAAATAGGACGAAAAAACAAGTGTTAAATCATTTGGCTTCGTTTTGCGCGGGATGCAAGTCAAAGCGAAACATTATCCTTCTTAGCAAGTAATCCGTTTTGCGTTTTATTTTGCCACAACCGAGCCAAGCACAACCGGGCCAAAGAGTAAAGGAAGATATTATGGTCGTGCTCCAAAAACACTCCTCCGGAAAACGTCTCCGCTTAGTCCTCTTACTAATCGGTATAATTTTCTTTCTGCTCCCACCCCTGCCTCTGCGTGCGAATGCGGCCGAACCGCCTGCCGTCATCATCCTGGTTAATCATGAGCCGGAGGATTTGAAAATCGAACTCAAAGGCCAGGTCTTTACCCGTGAGGCACATAAGAAGCAGGTCGCTTGGGAAACCTATTACCTCTACTATCAACGTGACTTTGAGAATTTAAAGGAATTGACTTTGATGGTCCGTAGCAACGGACAGCAATTTGAGTTGCCGCTGGATCTTAAAAAGGCAGAACGAACAGCCGGAGAGTTCGAATATCGCGTTCCGTACAACCTGATTTTTACACTGGACTTAAAAAACCGTACGCTGCTGCCGGGGACTTTGCCCTGGCGTTGGCCGCTTCTGATCGGTATTCGGCTTGTGCTTACCCTTATTACGGAAGGTCTGATTTTCTACCTCTTCGCTTATCGAAAAAAACACAGTTGGAAAGTGTTTTTCATTTTCAATCTAATCACCCAGGGTTTGCTCAATTTGTTGATATCCGGTAGCACGCCGCTCAGTTACGTTCAATTTACGCTGATCGGAATTGAAATTATCATTCTTTTTACAGAGCTTATCGGCTTCCAAGCCATCTTGAAGGAACACTCGAAAGGACGGGCGATGCTCTATGCCATCGTCGCCAACTTGGCAAGCTTCTTCCTCGGTCTTCAGCTGATTACGCATTTACCGATTTAAAGCTGCTCCAAAATCGAAGAAACGCCGCTGCTCGCGCCGATTCGTGCGCAACCGGCTTTTACATAGGCCTTGATGTCCTCAAAGTTACGGATTCCACCGGCAGCTTTAATATTGACCTTAGGGCCGATGTGTTTTTTGAAGAGCTCAATATCCTCTAAAGTAGCGCCGCCTGTACCGAAGCCGGTCGAAGTTTTGATGTAATCGGCTTTTTCATTCGTCACAATTCGGCAAAGCTTCACTTTCTCTTCTTCTGTCAAAAAACAGCATTCAATAATAACTTTCAGAACGAAGGGCTCGGAACTACAGCTGCGGATGCTGCGGATTTCTTGGGTAATTTTGCCGAAATCCTGATTTTTCACATCTTGCAAATTGATGACCAAATCAAGTTCATCCGCGCCGTCTTCCAGTGCTAAAACACTCTCGCTGTATTTTACTTCGCTGAGGTCGTACCCGTTCGGAAAACCGATGACGGTTGTAATGCGCAATCCGGGATACGCCTGGCGTACACGTTTGACGTATGAAGGCGAAATGCAAACGCTGGCACAGCCGTAGCGCTCGGCCTCGTCGCAGAGTTTTCGGATGTCCTCCCATGTTGCTGTCTGCTTCAGGTTGGTATGATCGAGATAGGAAAAATAATCTGCGGTCTGCATGCTGCACCTCGTTTTGTTTTTATTCATGATAACACTTGAGTGGACAGAGGATAAAACGGATGAATTGGGTTTACAATTTGGATATATGAATAATAGTAAAAGAAGCCTAAGATGAAACTTGATTTTTTCGAACCACACGAGCCTATTCTGAACAAGGAAGATTTTTTGTTGGAACTCTACCGTTTCAAAGATGAAAACCGACTTGATTTCACCGTGCTTAAGGTCGGAATGGAGCCCGAAATCGAATACCGGGGCGAACGCTATGTCTGTATGTTGGAGCACCCGCGTCTGCTGGGTAATTATTTCTTTGCTTCCAATACGATGGGGTATAAATTCGTTTATTTTCATAAGCTGGACTCGTGATTACGGCTCTCAAATAACGCCCGAGCCAAGTAATCGCGTTGTGTAGCGACTTCCGACCCATCTTATGCGATAATCGGTAACAACTAAAACCGCCGCTCCCTCAGAGGCAGGCAAGTAACACGTGAGGATATGAAAGCATGAGCTCAAACAACATAAGTACTAAAAACGAAGTTAAATCAAATACAAATACGGAAGCCCTGAGCAGGACTGTGCCGGAA
>CAYFRY010000169.1:0-555 GCA_964345665.1 uncultured Oscillospiraceae bacterium | reverse complement strand
CAAACGCTGGCTAAGGCTCGCAACAGGAGTCGTCATGTTGTTTTTTTCCGGCATTATTTACGCCTGGTCTATTTTGAAGGCACCACTCGCTAAAGAACTCGGTTTTGATAACAGCAGCCTCGGGCTGAACTTCACTCTCACTATGGGCTTCTTTTGCATCGGGGGCATAGTCGGGAGCCTTCTCCAGAAAAAAATATCGAAGCGCAGCGCAACACAGATCGGCGCAGCACTGTGCCTCCTGGGCTTCGGTCTTGTTTCCCAAAACCAAGGCCAAGTCGGCCTCCTCTACCTCTCTTATGGTGTGCTAGCCGGACTGGGTATCGGTATCGTCTACAACGTGATCATCAGCACGGTCAGTAGCCACTTCCCTGATAAACGTGCGACCGCCTCAGGTATCATGATGATGGGCTTCGGCACCAGTACTCTGCTGCTTGGCTCGCTGATGAACAAACTTTTCAGCAGCCTCGGTTGGAGGAAGGCCTATCTCTTTTTCGGAGCCGCCATTTTTATTGTGCTGTTCGCCGGATCTTTTCTGATGAAAGCCAAACAAGCCTC
>CAYFRY010000168.1:0-2865 GCA_964345665.1 uncultured Oscillospiraceae bacterium | reverse complement strand
CAAACCAAAAACCCCAAACCAAAAACCCCAAACCAAAAACCCCAAACCAAAAACCCCAAACCAAAAACCTCAAACCTAAAGCCCCAAACCGCGGCCCCCAAGCGGCGCTTCTTCCTCTTGTAGATAGTGAGGCAAAGTGCTAGACTGAAAGCGACAATTCAATAGCTGTCTTCGGGGCGGGGTGAAATTCCCCACCGGCGGTGATGAGACCGGAGGTCTACGAGCCCGCGAGCCCAGCCGATCCGGTGTGAACCCGGAGCCGACGGTAGAGTCCGGATGTGAGAAGAAGCACACAAGTTGTGATGACGTCCCGTACATTTGATTAATGTACGGGATTTTTGTTTCAACAAAGACAGCTCACCGGAAAGGATCGGTCTTATGTTAAACAAGAAAAAAAAGAAGAATAATGTTTTGTTCATCACAGCGGTGGGCCTGCTCTCGGCTCTTTCGATTGCACTGCTTTTTATGCTACCGGGTATCAGTATTTTTCCGGCGGCGCCCTTCCTTAAATATGAATTGATGGATATTCCCATGCTGATTGCCGGTATGACACTTGGTCCTGCAGGCGGAGCGTTGGTCCTGTTAATCGGCTGCGCTTTGCAGTCTTTGCTCTTTGGAGAGGGTGGGGTTCCGGGTTTTTTCATGCACGTCATCGCGTCCGGTAGCTTAGTCCTGGTTTCCTCACTGATTTACAGAAAAAGTAAAAGCACGAGCAGTATGCTGATAGGGCTCATCTTGGGCAGCCTCTGCATGACCGCTATCATGATTCCACTTAATTTTATTATCACCGTACATTGGTACGGCGTGCCCTTGGAAATGGTCAAGGCGGCTATGCTGCCGGCCATCATTCCGTTTAACCTGATTAAGGCGGGACTCAATTCGGCGATTACTTTTGCCCTTGTGATGGTTTTGAAACCGATTATCAAACATCTTACTGAAAAAATAGAGCGGAAGTCTAAAAAGGCGACCTGAAAACTGGATTTTCTTTTCTCGCCCGTACTAAGATAGAAGGCAAAACACCTTGCGGGGGTAGCTATGACAGAGCCGAAACAATATAAAATGAACTGGGACGAGCTTTTGACGCCCTTACGATACAGGGCACGCAATCACGTGCGGGCAGAGGAAGTCGAGAGTTCCTTTGAAAAGGACTATCAGCGCATAATTAGCTCGGCTTCATTTCGCCGTCTGCAAGATAAGACGCAGGTCTTTCCGCTCGATCAATCCGATTTTGTGCGTACCCGTTTGACCCATTCTTTGGAAGTATCCGCTTTGGCTAAGCTTATGGGCAAGAGTATTACCCAAGAGCCTCACTTCCGTGGCTTGGCTCCCGAGCTGACGTCCCAAAACGGGCAGGCGATAGCGGATGTTTTGTTGGCGGCCGGTCTGATTCATGATATAGGGAATCCGCCTTTCGGACATTATGGGGAGACGACAATTCGAGATTGGTTTCGCAGACATTTGCCTCGCTTGGAATTTGAAGGGGAAAAGCTGGAAGCCATACTGAATGAGCAAAGGCAACGAGATTTTTTGTATTTTGAGGGCAATGCACAAGCCTTACGTCTGCTGAGTAAATTGCACTTTTTAGTTGATGACAAGGGTATGAATCTGAGTTTTTCCACCTTGGGGAGTATTATCAAGTATCCGAATTCATCTAAACAAATCGACGGGGACAAGGTCTCTGCCCGCCGGGAGAAGATGGGTTATTTCGAGGCCGAGACAGATTTGTTCAAAGCGATTACGGCGGCTACGGGAACAGAAGGCGGCCTCCATCCCTTGGCTTTGGTTCTGGAAGCGGCGGACGACATTTCTTACCGTACAGCGGATATCGAGGATGCTTTTGCCAAGAACCGTTTCAGCTTCGGTCAGCTGTATGACGCCTTACGAAGCGCGAAACGTTTGGAAGAAGCGAGTTCGGCCAATCAGAGCCTGTACCGCGAACAACTTTACGGTCTTTCGGCGCTCTATGAGGAGGCCAAACAGCAAGGACTGCATAAGCCGGAGCTTTATGCGCTGCAGAATTGGCTGGTGCGGATGCGTGCTTTGATGCATCAGGACTGTGTGCAGTCTTTTGCCACGCACTATGAGGCCATCATGAATGGCCAATATGAAGAGAGTCTGGGGCATCAAAGAATCAGTGGGCTGATTTTGGATGTTCTGGGTGATGTGGCCTACGATTTCGTGTTTTCGTCCAAGCAAATCATACAAATGGAAATTGCGGCGAATACGATTATCGGCGGCCTTTTGGATAAGTTCGTGCCGGCTTGTATCGACTGGGAGACGGGTAAAGAACAAAGCTCGTTGGAGCCTCGTCTTATGTCTATTATTTCAGACAATTATCGAGCGGCCTATGACCGATATGCAGAGGGACAAGACCAAGAGACAAGGCTTTATCTGCGCTTGCTCTTGGTGACGGATTACATCTGCGGCATGACGGATCATTTTTCCAAGAAGATGTATCAACAATTAGTCTTGGGTAGCTAATCCTTAAACGCCGGTCTCCTTGGCTGTAGGCTTAATTTCTGAATTCCAATTCGGGCGATTTGTTGACGACTTTCAGTGAAGGGTCCACGCTTTTGGCAATGAAAACATTACCTCCGATAGTGACACCGTTTCCGATGACGGTCTCCCCGCCGAGTATGGTGGCTCCACCGTACACGGTGACATCGTCTCCTAAGGTCGGATGTCTTCTTTCTCCCTTGAGTTTTTGGCCGCCGCGCGTAGACAGCGCACCCAGGGTTACACCTTGGTACAGTTTGACTCGGGCACCGATGACGGTGGTTTCACCGATGACGACGCCGGTACCGTGGTCGATGAAAAAATAGGGGCCGATTTGGGCGCCGGGGTGGATGTCGATGCCGGTGATGC
>CAYFRY010000167.1:0-2946 GCA_964345665.1 uncultured Oscillospiraceae bacterium | reverse complement strand
CTCCGTTTTTCGTTTCAATAAGCATAGTTTGAGGCATAAGTTCTGCCAAGGATAAAGCAGGACTTAAATTTTAATATTTTCTGCTTTTCGTACACGCTTGCCAAGTTCAGACTCTTGGGGCAAAATCAAGCTCGAAACATCTATAAAATTAAAGGTACGGTGATTTGAGCGTTCTTAGAGTCAGACAAATTAAAAAGCTTTATTTCAGCCACGAGGTCTTATCTGAACTCAGCTTTGATTTAGAGCGTGGGGATCGTTTGGCTATTGTCGGAGCCAACGGTGCCGGGAAAAGTACACTCTTACGCATTTTGACCGGAAAGGAAAAGGCAGATGGGGGTAGTTTTTCTTTTGCCGCGACGGTGGTCTACGGATGCCTTTCTCAGCAAATGGAAGAATTAGACGACCTTAGTCTTTCCAGTCTGGATGACAGTCATGCAGAAAGCCTTCATCTTGCTCTCCGCGAAAGTGCGGCTGAAATTGCTCGATTGGCAGATTTACCCGGAAAAGTGTCTGCTTATCAGGCCGCTCTACGTGAATATGATCGATTGAACGCCCTGCTGCAACACCACGACACAGATCAACGCAAGGCGGAAATGGCCGGCATTTTAGCGGGCTTAGGGCTGGCCGGCGATATCTTGGAGCGACCTCTGTCCACGCTCTCCGGTGGTGAACGCATGCGTGTTGCCTTAGCCAGGATTTTACAAAGCAATCCTGATGTTTTGCTCTTGGACGAACCGACCAACCACCTTGACATCAATGCGATTGAATGGCTGGAGCAGTTCCTGAAACGCTACTCCGGAACCTGTCTCTTCATTTCGCATGACCGCTCCTTCATTGACCGCTGTGCAACGCGTGTAGGAGAGCTTCGGAACGGACGCCTCAAGGTTTATAAAGGCAATTACAGTAGTTTTATGGAACAAAGAGCAATCGAGCAGGATTTTACCATAAAAGAACCAGAGCAATTGAAAAAAGAAGTCGATTACGAAGCTCAGGTCGCACAAACCATGCTCTCCCATAGAAAAATGTCATCCTTTCATGCGCGTGAAAAAAAAGTGGCTAAGCTGAGCGAGGCGCTGAAAGAGGCTCGGACAAAGATTTCTCAGGCCAGAGGCACTATGCATTTCAAATATATTGCCGATTCTTTCACAGGAGATCCTAATCGCCTTATCATTCATGCTGAAAATTTAGTCAAAACCTTTCCTGACAAAGAGCTTTTTCGAGGCCTGAGTTTTGAATTGCGCGCTCGGGAAAAAATGGTCTGTGTAGGGCCGAACGGTTGCGGAAAATCGACTTTGATGAAACTCTTAAACGGCAAAGACAGTGACATGAGCGGCGAACTTCGGATATCACCTACCCTCCAAGTGGCCTACATGGACCAGTACACTGAGTTTTCCGACGAATCTCTCCTCTTGATTGATGAAGTCATGTCTTGCGCGGACATGAGCGAGGGGGAGGCAAGAAACCTGCTGGCCTCTTACGGTTTTCGCGGTAACGACGTCTTTAAATCGATTGAGGTACTGTCCGGAGGAGAGCGATCGAGGCTCTATCTCTGTTGCCTTTTATTGGAAAATCCAGAGTTACTGTTTTTAGATGAGCCAACCAATCATTTGGACATTGATTCCAAAGAGATTTTAGAAAAGGCGTTAAAAGACTTTCCGGGCGCTATTTTCGGCATTTCCCACGACCGCTACTTCATTGACCGTATCGCGGATAAAGTCTTAGGTTTTCATCATGGAACGGCCGAAAGCTATTACAGCTATGAAGAATACAGACGCGCGCTTATTAAGCTGGATGAGCAGATTAAAAAATCTGAAGAAACAGAAAAGACGGCCGGATTCGAAGCGGATAGAAATAATAAGAACAAGGCTCAAATTCGTAAGGAAAAGGCTAAATTTATGCAGGCCATGGCGGATTACGAAAAAGAGATCGCTGCTTTAGAAGAAGAGAAAAGCTGGCTTGAAGAACAGTTTTCCGATCCTGCAGCCGGGGCTTCCGCTTACGTACGCTATGCCGCGGTATTGGCTGAAATAGAAAAATGCTCCGATGCCTATTTAGAAACAGGCATGGAGCTTGAATCTTTTAATTAATTATTTACATAAAATCCGCTATCGTAGCGAAGTAATCTTCAGGCGTTTCCGCGCGACGGATCAGCTTATACTCTCCGTCTTCGGTCATCAGCACCTCCGCGCTGCGTAGCTTACCATTGTAGTTATAGCCCATGGCAAAACCGTGGGCTCCGGTATCGTGAATCACCAAGAGATCGCCTACTTCTATTTCCGGCAAACTGCGGTCAATAGCAAATTTATCATTATTCTCACAGAGGTTACCGGTCACATCGTAGATATGGTCATGCGCCGCTTTTTCTTTTCCGAGTACGGTAATATGGTGATAAGCTCCATACATCGCAGGGCGCATCAAATTGACCGCACAAGCGTCCAGTCCGACATATTGCTTATGGATATCCTTTTTATGGAGGACGCGACTGAGAAGGTGCCCGTAAGGTGCCAGCATAAAACGACCGAGTTCCGTATAAATAGCCATATCACCCATTCCTGCCGGAACAAGTATCGATTCGTAGGCCTCTTTAACCCCTGCGCCGATCTCATAAATATCAGCCGCTTCCTGCTCCGGTCTATAAGGAATGCCCACGCCGCCTGACAGATTGACAAACGCAATCTGACAGCCCGTCTCCTTTTGCAACTCAAGCGCTGTCTTGAATAAAAGAGCAGCCAACTTAGGATAGTAAGCATTTGAGGTAGAATTACTGACTAAAAAGGCATGAATACCGAAACGCTTGACACCACGTTGAGCCAGCATTTTGAAAGCCTCCGTCAGCTGTGGTCGGGTCATGCCGTATTTGGCATCGCCGGGGGAATCCATGATGCCATTTGCCAAGTCCACATAAAAGTCGCCACCCGGATTGAAACGGCAAGACATGGTCTCAGG
>CAYFRY010000166.1:0-2961 GCA_964345665.1 uncultured Oscillospiraceae bacterium | reverse complement strand
TTGCCGCCAACGGCGGAGGATCAACTTTCCAAGACCGACAAGAGCACGAGCGCTGTGGCTATCGCGGAGCTGTAGGTTACGAACTGTTTCCAAAATCTGGCACAGCCGAAGCTGTTCAGGCAATCTTTGCCGATTAATCCAAAAATATCAAGGACACTGGATGCTTGGGCATGCTTCATCAAGGTAAAGCGTCTAATGCCTTGGAAATGATCTTAGGTTCGTCATCGATTTTGATCCGCTTTGGCAGCCCGCTCGTTGCCTTAATTTTTTGCAGTGCCTCACAGACTTACTCGACCTTGATCGATTTGTCCACGCAGATGGCTAGGATTTCCCTCCTGAACGTGTCCAGCACAGTCAGCGCCCTACATCGTTTTCCATTGTACGGGACTTCAACGTGATTCATTTATGACGCAACAAGGTCATATTTGCTATCATAGAGGAAAAAGACAGGACGGTTTGTTTTGATGAATGAGCTAAGCAGAATCCCACTGAGCGGTATGCTGAATCTTCGTGACTTGGGAGGTTTGGCTACAAAAACGGGAGAAGTCACTCTCTATAACCGTTTTTATCGTTCCGAACTGCCGGATCAATGCAGTGAGGAAATCTGTGATTTTTTTGCCAAAAATAACTTGCGCCTTATTGTTGACCTTCGTAATCCGAGCGAGGTTGAGAAAAAGGCCTGTGCCCTGAAAGATGCGGGCCCTTGGGCCTACAAAAATATCAGTGTTTTGGACAGCGTAGATAACGAGCTTCTGTCGGAACTTGTTCCTAAAGAATTCAGACGTTATCCCTTGGGTTTCATTTATTGCCTTGGCTTGGAGAAGCCTCACCCGAACCTTAAGCTTTTGGGTGAAACCCTGGCTGAACCGAGTGACGGCGTCATTTTGTTTCACTGTGCCTATGGAAAAGATCGAACCGGCATGCTTGCCGCGACCTTACTGATGCTTGCCGGCGTTGCGGACGATGACATCGTTGCGAATTACTCAGTCTCCGCCGATTACTTGTGGCCGATTATAAAGCCCCTCATGGACAGTCTGCCGGAGCGCTTCCAACCCTATCATCGCTCAGATGCGGAAAATATGCGTATGTATTTAAAGGCTTTCCACGAACGTTTCAGCAGTGTGGAAAATTACCACGCCACACTCGGCATAGCAGCTGAAGTCACTCAAAAATTGAAAGATCGATTATTGGATAAGCATTTCGGGCTCTGAAAAAGCGAATGCGCCTAAGATGCAGCCTCCACTCCCACTGCGGCCGTTTCGCTCGGCAAGGGTGTCGGGCTTGGCTTAGGCGGAGGGATAGGCGTAGGTGACATGGTGGGAGCCGGAGTAGGAATGCCCTCGCTCGTGTTCTGCAGGTCAGGTGTAAAGAGTTTCCCTAAGCCGCTCGGACCGCTTGAAAGCAGACCTACAACAATCGCCTTGATTTCACCTTCTCTAATCACATAGTTGGCAAAAAATTTACCATTCTGGTCTACCGCAACATAGGAATACATGTCTAAGAAAGGGTAGACCCTAAGAAGATCGTCCACGTTTTGTCCCACGTGTAAAGAGGAAGCCTCTATCGGATAGGCCGCTGACAAAAGCGTAATATTATCCAGCACGGCAGTGAAATTGTTTTCACCGTCAAAACTGACATTCTTGAGAAGTAGATGTGCATTATTAAATAAGAGGGTATACGAAGCGTTATTGGCAACAGAACTCGAATTATTCGTCACCTTCATGGACAGAATTTGGCCGAAGGCGTTGATCAGACTTTCAGAGCTGACAAGGTCACCCGGCATAAGTGTGTACTCATTTTTGAGAAGGACTCGAAAATCCTCTGTCTTAAAATCATGCGGGATTAAATCTCGAACCTGATATTCACCTTCTGCCGTCGCAATGACATAAACCAGCCTAGTATTGCTCAGTTGAGGACCGAGGCCGAGATCCAACTCTTCATACTTATTGATGTACTGTGCACCCGACTTCCCATTATATTGAGGCAAGATTTTCTGTCGAATGATCATCAAATCCATACGCCAAGTCAAAATCTCATAAGCATCCATCTGCCCGAACAGGACTTGGCGATAATAGGACAAGGTTCTTTTAGCTTTCAGCGTCCGAACCTCTTGATCATTTGAACCTGAAGTGACTATAGCGCCCAGACTCTCGGTATCCTCATTGCGGACCGTCGAAAAATAAAATTTACCATAATTGTAAATCGATAAGCAGGACCGGATCCACGGACCGGAGAGGTAGTATGAGCCTTCCGCATTTTTCGCCAAAAATATAGGCAGTTTTTTCGCCGTTCCGCTTAAAGGCTTAACCCAATAAAAGGCCGCCGTTTCGGTTTTTTTAGCCAAATCATCGGAAATCCTGATAATTGTTTTTTGAGTTGCGCTGCGCTCGTCACTGCTCATGGGCCAGAAACTCAATTCACTTTGATTCATTACTTTACGCAAAGCTGAGATATACTGGTCGAAACTTTCAAAACTCAAGTCATCCAACTGAGTACTCGGAATGGATTGATAAACTTCCATGGTGCTTGCGCGATTACTGCTGGCATCAATCAGTTTCTGCATCAATTGATTCGCCGTCAATTCACCCAAACGCGCCGTTTCGTTTGCTTCTTCCTTAAATAAGGCGGCCAAAGGATTGGGGACGGGAAGTCCTTTGGAGCTAAGATAATCACGCTGCAACTTATAAATGAGGACACCTGTCAATAAAGCCAGGACGGTGACCAAACTGGCTGCCACGGTAAAAAATCGCTTATTTCGGACTTTTTTCACGCAAGGCTCCCCTTCAACTTTGTGCCAAATAGTCTAAAACGGAGAACAAGGGCACTATTTGCCTCTTTCAATTGTACCGAACTTGCCTCACTCAAACAAGAAAATCAGCCGACTTGAGTTTCCTTTTGGCGCGCTGTAGGCTATTATCCACTTGCTTTGAACTCAGCTGACATGTTTCTGCAATTTGATCA
>CAYFRY010000165.1:2470-2988 GCA_964345665.1 uncultured Oscillospiraceae bacterium | reverse complement strand
CCAGGAAAACCTCATCTTCACTGCTGACAATCATGTTGCCCAGTTTATCCGACATGCCGTATTTTACGACCATATCTCTTGCAATGGAGTTCACGCTCTTTAAATCACTGGATGCTCCTGTACTGATTTCACCAAGGACAATCTCTTCGGCCGCACGACCACCTAAGGCAATCATGATTTGTGCTACAAGTTGCTTCTTGGTCGCATAGTAACGGTCTTCGTGAGGCTTATGGGCGGTATAGCCCCCTGCCCCACCGGCAGGAATAATGGATATCCGTTCCACACGATCCGTTTCGGAGACACTGCGAATAACAAGTGCGTGGCCCGCTTCATGAAAAGCCGTCAGCTTGCGCTCATGATCACTGATAATGCGACTCTTCTTTTCGGGTCCTACCATAACCTTAAAAACGGCTTCAGAGACATCTTGGTAGCTGATGGTCTTCTTATTCTCTCTAGCTGCCAACAAGGCCGCCTCATTGAGCAAGTTCGCCAGATCCGCCCCTGTAAAACCGGGGGTT
>CAYFRY010000165.1:0-2460 GCA_964345665.1 uncultured Oscillospiraceae bacterium | reverse complement strand
ATGCGGGCCACTTCTGTCAGATTGACCTCTGCTTCCAAAGGCTTGTTTTTCGCATGAACGCGAAGTATCTCTTCACGGCCTTTGATGTCCGGACGCATAACGGTAATGCGTCGGTCAAATCGTCCGGGGCGCAATAAAGCGGGGTCGAGGATATCCGGACGATTGGTAGCCGCCATAACAATGGCTGCCTCATTCGGCCCGAAACCATCCATCTCGACCAAAAGTTGATTCAGCGTTTGCTCACGCTCATCATGACCTCCACCCATACCGGCACCGCGATGGCGACCGACCGCATCAATCTCATCAATAAAGATAATCGCCGGTGCATGTTTCTTCGCCTGTTCAAAAAGATCTCTAACACGTGAAGCACCCACACCGACAAACATTTCTACGAAATCCGAGCCGGAAATCGAAAAAAACGGCACATTGGCTTCCCCTGCAACGGCCTTAGCCAAGAGCGTTTTACCCGTACCCGGAGGGCCGACCAAAAGTATGCCTCTCGGAATTTTGGCACCCAGTGCATCGTATTTACTAGAGTTTTTCAGAAAGTCAACCACTTCCTCTAACTCATGCTTCTCCTCTTCCGCACCTGCAACATCCGCAAACGTGACCTTGTTTTTACTGGGGTCATTCATACGCGCTTTACTTCGGCCAAAGTTCATAGCACTCTTTCCGTCGCCGCCTTGGCGCGCATAAAGTGTCCAAATAAAGAAGAGCATGGCGCCTACCATAAGCAGGGTCATGATGATGTTAATGTAGTTCCCGATTTGAACCGGGTCGGAATAAGTAAAATCAAAATCACCTTTAGCACGGGCCGCTTCAAGTGTTTTATAAAACTCACCCATCCAAAAACTTGGGACTTCTTGTTCAATGAACTTACTACCGTTGGGCAAGGCTTCTTTCAACTCTATCTTGACTGTATTACCGACAACAGCTGCAGCCTTCGCCTTACCTTCCGCCACCAGGGCAATCATCTGAGAGTAGGGCATTTTTACACCCTGTCTTCCGTTAGTGAAAAAGGACGTGAAGACAACAACCGCAATCAATACGATAATATAGAACCCCATGCCCTTTAAAGGCATTTTTTCTTTCATATAATAACTACTCCTCTTCGACCTCTACCAAATAGCTTAAATCCGGTAAATTTCGATATAATTCTGCAAAATCCAAACCGTAGCCCACTACAAACTCATCCGGAATTTGTATGCCGCAATACTTTACATCAATCTCAACTTTTCGTCTGGAAGGCTTATCAAAGGCCGTGCAAAGCGCAATACTCTTCGGGTTACGTGTCACGAGAAGCTCGGTCAGCTTTTTCAGAGTGAAACCCGAGTCAATGATGTCTTCAACGACAATAACATTTTTCCCTTCAATGTTAATCTGAATATCCTTTACAATTTTGACAAAGCCGCTTGATTCCGTACTGTTGCCGTAACTCGATACCGCAATAAAGTCAACCTTACAAGGCAAATCGATTTCACGAATTAAGTCTGCCGTAAAAATAAAGGCGCCACGGAGCACACAAATCAATAAAACTTCTTCACCCGCATAGTCACGTGTTATTTCAGTACCTAGGCGCTTAACCATGGCTTCTATTTCTCGTTTACAAATCAAAACATCACTGACTTCTTTCGCCATAATTCACCTCACCAGAATTTATTCATCTCAATTTATGTGCGGATTTTCGCACAAAATAGCTTGGTAGACATTTTACTTCCTGATTGTGGCAAAACAACAAACAAAGGTTTCGAATTTCGAAAGGAATCCGCTGCTCGGACATAAATTTCTTCAAAGTCTTTCGCTGTCCTTGCTTAAGGACAAGGTAATCTCCCTCTTGTCTTTGTCTCCACTCTCCTTGTGGATGTACACCGTCCGGTGAAAACCACGTCAGAAAATTATATCCTAATCTCTTAGCTTTCTCAAATAATTCGGCCGTTTCCCCCTCTTCTTTATCGCTTTGACAGAGCAGCATACGAAGAGGCCCATTTTCCGTTTCGGGCCTAATAAAAACAAAGGAGGTTTTGAGTTCATTACAAGGCTTAAGCCAAAGTCTGATTTCATGTCGGTCAGAACACAAATGACTCCCCCGATAAAAAATCTGTGCTCTTTGCCCTTGAGCTTTTAAATGCTCTTCTAAAAGCTGAAAATGCACCTCACCCATATTTTCTACCGTCCCGAAAAATTCCGCTAAGTGCTTTTTCCAAAAAAGGGGGCGAAGGGATTCGGGGACGGCTTTGAGATCCGACTTGCTAATAGAGAAGAAAAGAGGCAACTTAAGTTGGCCCAACGCAATCGCTTTTCCGGCAGGAGCAAGGCGATCCGAGTACTCCTCTAGTAAAGGCGTAATCCAATCCTTTCGCAGAGATTCAAGCTGTTTACTGAATCGTAAAATCTGCGTTTCCGCTTGCGGTACAATACCACGCAGTAGAGGTAAGAGCTCTAAGCGCAGTCGGCTACGTG
>CAYFRY010000164.1:2562-3079 GCA_964345665.1 uncultured Oscillospiraceae bacterium | reverse complement strand
CTACGGCATCGGCCATCTTCTGCTTTCTATCTTGACGAGGAAGCGAGAAAAGCACATGTCCGGTACCTCAATCACTTTATGGCGTGGCCTGGCCGGGCTATGCACGGCTTTCTTCGCCTGTTTCTCCGGCAATTCCCATGACTTTTTTATTTCACCCCTTGCACCGGCCAAAAAACTGCTGCGTTATCTGGCCCAAGGAACCGAGCGTTTCGGAAACTTGGACAGCTACTATTTTCCGAATGCTACACGCTTCATCGGCTATAATCCGGATACCGTAGATAAAACCATACACGAATTCCCTTTCTACTCCTTTTTGGTCGGTGACTTACACGCTCACCTCATCAACACCGTCTTCGTTCTTCTTTTTATTACATTGATGCTCTTGCTGCTTGAATCTCCAATACTCATAAGCTATTTTAGAAACCTGCGCAGCAAGAATCTCTTCCTCCCTCTCAAAACGTATAGTCCGCCTATGAGCACACGCGTCACGACACTTTGCTATAAGCGCTTTACTCTG
>CAYFRY010000164.1:0-2552 GCA_964345665.1 uncultured Oscillospiraceae bacterium | reverse complement strand
GTTTCTTCACAACCTGGTTCGCTTCCGGTATTTTACCGCTTGCAACGCTCTTGTTCGGAATCTTTATGATGGGAAATTTTTGGGACTTTCCTATTTATTGGGTTGTCATGTCTTTCTTCCTAGTCTATATAGGAAAAAGAGCACTCGGTTCACAATCTCACTGGCTTAGTTTCCCCTTGGGGCTGCTGCAGTTAGCCGCAAGCTTTGTCCCCTTTCTGCTTCTGACGGAGCTTCGCCTTCAAAACTGGGGCTTTCTTGCTGCCATAGGCTTCGCTGTTTTCATCTATCTGCTTCGTCCCTCTCTATGGACCAGTGTCGGTCTTAGCCTGAATTTATCTTTTGCCCTTGCACATTACTTAATAATTCCTTTTAACACCTGCTTCTCTCCCATGGCAAAACAAATCGCCCTCGTTCCCTACCACACCCCCCTCTATCAGCTTGTGATTCTCTACGCTCCACAGGCTTTGGTCTTCCTGCTCTTTACATTCTGTATCTGGCTACTTTCGGTTTTACGTTATAAAAAACCATTTAAACGCAGCGTATTAGACGAAAGTTCCGAAACGCTCTTAGAGGATGCCGACCGTAAGGACGTTGACTGTGAAGGCGCCGACAATAAAGATACAGACCGTAATCTTGCTAAGACGGAGGCTGAAAGTGTCGCAACAAAGAGTGTCTCAAAAAAGAAAGAAGTGCAAGGCCGTATCTGGCTGAATAAAAAGTCTCTCTTACCTGAGCACTACAAGCATGAGCTGGATAAACGTGTGAAGCGCGTCCACAAGAAACGAGCCAAGGCCGTAGCAAGGCGTAGTTTTGTCAGGCGTTTTCATCCCGCTGCAGTCGCCCTTCTCCTGCTTTTCATCTGTGCCTTCGGACTTATTCTGGCACCGGAGTTCATCTATGTAAGGGATATCTATGAAAATGGCTTTGCAAGAGCGAACACGATGTTCAAATTCACCTACCAGGCCAGCTTACTCTTAGGTTTGGCTTTGCCAAGCTCAGTATTTGTTCTGGCTTATAAGCTAAAACTGCAAGAACATTTGAATGCCAGGGCGAAGGGGTGCTTGGATTCCGTCGTACATACCGAAGCCATGGATAAGACGGCCGGTGTTCCTCTTGACGCCCGTTTTTCCATATCCGCCGTTCAGCAACAAAAAAAAGTGGAGCTGCAGGCTGCAATCGGACAACAGCCGCGCAAACTTGCCCGTTTACCGTTCTGCTTTTTACTCGCCTTGATGATTTTACTCTTATCGGCACCTATGGTTTATCCCTTTGCCGCTACATTCCAATGGTTGCCCGGATTCTCTCTCAAGCACTATCAAGGCTTAAATGCCGCCGCTTGGATGCGTACAGCAGTATCCGATCAAATCAGTCCGGATTTCGCTGATCGTTTTCTGGGAAGTGATTGGGAGACGATTCGTTGGTTTAATCGGTCTGTAAGCGGGCAGCCGAACATACTCGAAGCCAATGGATTCAGTTATACCGACTGCTGTCGCATATCCGCCTACACGGGTCTACCGACCGTTTTAGGCTGGCAAACCCACGAGTGGCTTTGGCGCACAACGGCTGACGGGGGCAATGCTTACGCCATGTTGGTCTCTCCCAGGGAAGCAGATGTAAAGGCCATGTATACGAGCCAGAGCGAGACTGAACTACGTTCCTTGTTGAAGATTTACGACATACAGTACATTGTGATTGGTAATATTGAGCGAAGCCTCTTCCCGGAAATTAATGAGGTCTTGTTATCAAGTATGGGATCGGAAGTTTTCAGTTACGGTTTTACGCGAGTCATTCGGGTGGATTGATTCGGGGGTTCGGGGTTTTTGTTTTGGTTTACGGCTTGGGGTTCTGGATTCGGTGTTGGGGATTCCGGTTTTGGCAGTGGCTTACTTTTCCAGAGGTTCGGAGTTTTTGATTGGCTATTCCGGGGATACATCTCGAGATAAAACGAAGCTTTAATCCACCAAAAAATCTTTTGTATTAGTATATCTCCAAAAGCTCAGTTGAGCAGGTCATACAGACGTAAAAACGATCCCCAAGGGACATTTTTTCACCTAAGATTCTTTTATTTCACCTTTCCGATCATTTCAATTTACCGACTATATCAGTTTTTTGATGATATCAGCCTGCTGAAGCCTTTTTATCGACTTCTATCGTATTACCCGATTATGTTATACGAACAGGATTAATCTTTCAGGGAACTAATTCGAGGAGATTTAAAGCAAACGAATTTAAAAAACGACAAACTAATTCGAAGAAGCTTCAAGCAAAGAATGTTAAAACTCAAGAATTTTAAAACAGAGACCGCCTCGTGCTAACGAAGCAGCCTCTGTTTAAACCTTCAAATCTCCTGATTTAATCCAATCAGACCAACCAAATCAGAGCAATTATATTTCAAAATGCATGCGTGAAACGTGCAAAACGCCCGGAATAGAAGAAAGCTCATCCAACATACGATTTTCCACCTTGCTGTCCGTAACCAGCATGGCGTGGGCACGCTGACGATCCGGTTTGCCGGCCCAGTGGACGGCATTGATGTTGATATTTTCCGGGCC
>CAYFRY010000163.1:0-3079 GCA_964345665.1 uncultured Oscillospiraceae bacterium | reverse complement strand
TTGGCTTGGGGATAAAGCTTACGTAAAGCCTTACTCATCCCTTTTCCGGTCACGTGATTGGGCAAGCAGGCAAAAGGCGAGGCCATAATGATGTTGGGCACTCCGTCACGAATCAACTCTATCATTTCTGCTGTCAGGAACCAGCCCTCACCCGTCTTATTTCCAAGAGAAAGAATCTCCTCTGCATATTCAGATAATGTATAAATGTCCGTCGGCACCGGAAATTTACCTGTTGCAGCCAAGCGTTTCTTTATACGCTTGCGGTAACGTTCCATAAAAGCAATGCCCATACGCCCGCCTATGGCAGCCCAGGCACTGTTGCCGAGTTGCTCATGCTCAAAGCAAGGACTATAGAAACTGTAGAGAAAGAAATCAGCCAAACCCGGCATAACGGCCTCACAGCCTTCCTGCTCTATGACGGCTATGGCATTATTGTTAGCATCCGGGTGGAACTTAACCAAAATTTCCCCTACGATACCGACGCGAGGTTTGCGCGGAATATCCCTAAGGGGAAAAGCATCAAAAGCCTCTACAATCTTGTCAATAAGCTGATTATAACGCCATTCGTCAGACTCTCCGCTGAGGTAGGCTTCACAGTTTCGCATCCACGTCTCGTAGAGGGCTAAAGCAGAACCCTCTTCTCTTTCGTACGGTCGTACGCGAAGCAAAACGGTTTGCATCAAATCGCCCAGCATAATGCCCTGAATAGCCAAATTAATCATTTTATAGCTGTACTTCATACCCGGATTCGTTTCAATGCCGGATACAGAAAGAGCAATGACCGGGACCTGATTCATACCTGCATCCTTGAGCGCTTTACGCAGGAAAGCAACATAGTTTGTCGCTCGGCATCCGCCGCCGGTTTGAGTAATCAACAGAGCCGTTTTATCGGGATCAAAACCTCCATGTAAGAGCGCTTCCATCATTTGTCCGACCACTAAAATCGTAGGATAGCAGGCATCGTTATTGACGTATTTTAAACCTGTCTCAATATCCGCAGGGCTCACCTTTTCAAGAATATGAACCTTGTATCCACAGTTTTTAAAAACATTCTCAAGTAAGCGAAACTGGATGGGAGCCATTTGAGGAGCCAAAATGGTATGGGTACTGACCATCTCTTCCGTGAAAACGGCACGATCCATAACATAGGGGGCTGACGCCTTTTCGGCTTCTTCTTTGGCAGAGAGAAGCGAGGCTCTTCTTTTCTCATTTTTAGCACGCTCTTCCATAGCGACTTTCAAAGAGCGTAAGCGAATACGCGCAGCACCCAAATTTGATATTTCATCTATTTTCAGGCAAGTATAAATTTCGCCCCTGCTTTCCAAAATCTCCTGAGTCTGGTCCGTCGTAACGGCATCAAGACCACAGCCGAAAGAATTGAGTTGAACCAGCTCCAAATGAGGATCTTCAGCAACGGCCGCTGCGGCCTCATAAAGGCGCGTGTGATACATCCATTGGTCCACTACGCGAATCGGGCGTTGCAGCAGACCGGCCTCGGCCACAGCATCTTCAGTCAAGACCGCCATGCCCAAACCGGTAATCAGTTCAGGGATGCCGTGGTTTATTTCAGGGTCAATGTGATAAGGGCGACCTGCCAGAACGATGGCCTTTTCATCTTTTTCTTTTATTACTTTTCGGATGCGTTTGGCCTCCGTCAAAATATCCGACTTGAAAAGCTCATAGGCCTCCAGTCCTTTTTGGACCGCTGTCCAAACGTCTTTCTTGCTCAAATCTGTATATCCCGCCTCTTGCAAGGCCTGACACAGCATCTCGGCCATTTTTTCAGGCTTATGTAGGGCCAGGAAAGGATGAATCAATCGGATTTCTCCCTCAATGATTTCATCCATATTGTTTTTAATCACTTCCGGATAGCTTGTAACAATCGGGCAGTTATAGTGATTGTTTGCGGACTCGTTTTCCTTTCTCTCATAAGCGATGGATGGGTAAAAGATGGTCTTCACCCCTTTTTCTATCAAGTCCATGACGTGTCCATGGCTTAATTTAGCAGGATAGCAAACACTTTCTGAAGGAATCGAATCAATGCCTTTATCAAAAATTCGATGCGACGATCTGGCAGAAAGCTGTACCCTGAAACCGAGCTCGGTGAATACCGTAAACCAGAGCGGATAGTTTTCATACATGTTGAGGACTCTGGGCATGCCGATTACGCCACGTTTAGCCAATACTTTGTCAAGCGGTTTGTAGTAGGCAAAAGTACGCTTATACTTGTAGTCAAAAAGATTGGGCAAGGGTTCGCGAACAGCCTCGGTACCCGCACCGCGTTCACAACGGTTACCCGAGACATGGCGACTTCCGTCGTTAAAATGATTAATCGTTAATTTACAGCGGTTTCCGCAGAGTTTACAATTGTCCAACTCTGTTCTCATCTCAAAGCAATCCGCTTCCTTAGGCAATAAAATCTTCGAAGCTTGCCCCTTCGTCCAACGTCTGTGCGCTAAGAGAGCCGCGCCGAAGGCCCCCATCAGGCCTGCAATGTTAGGCCGGATGACTTCACGTCCCACAGTTTTCTCAAAACAGCGAAGCACCGCATCGTTGGCGAAGGTCCCTCCTTGGACAACAACACGCTTCCCCATTTTTTCAGGATCACGCATCTTAATCACTTTATAAAGTGCGTTTCTTACAACAGAATAAGATAAGCCTGCAGAGATGTCGCCTACTTCCGCACCCTGTTTTTGGGCCTGTTTTACCCTTGAATTCATAAAAACGGTGCATCTTGTCCCTAAATCAACAGGATTTTCAGCCATTAAAGCCGTTTTAGCAAAGTCAGGTGTATTCATGCCCAAACTGTGAGCGAAAGTCTGAATAAATGAACCGCAGCCCGAGGAGCAGGCTTCGTTCAGCATGATATTATCGATGATGCCGTCATGTACACGAAGGCATTTCATATCCTGTCCTCCGATATCGATAATGAAGTCTACACCGGGACAAAAGTACTCCGCTGCCGTGTAATGGGCCATGGTTTCAATTTCGCCCTCATCCAAGCGTAAGGCCGTCTTAAGTAAAGCCTCGCCATAGCCGGTTGAGCAACTGCGTGCGATATACGCTTCCTCGGGAAGCT
>CAYFRY010000162.1:0-3200 GCA_964345665.1 uncultured Oscillospiraceae bacterium | reverse complement strand
GAGTGGATGGGAAAAGTCTATCGCTACCGGGGTCTGAGTGTCGGCCTGATTGTTCATGGCGTCTCAAAGGCGGAAAGACGGGCCGCTTATAACAGTGATGTCACCTACGGAACCAATAACGAATTCGGCTTTGATTATCTGCGCGATAACATGGTCACTTATAAAGAGGATATGGTCCAAAGAGAGCATGTTTTTGCCATCGTGGACGAGGTGGACTCCATCCTTATCGACGAGGCGCGTACGCCGCTTATTATTTCAGGCCAAGGCGATGAGTCGACTGACATGTACCAACAGGCGGATACCTTCGTAAAGCGCCTTAAAGTCTTTAAGGTGGCGGAACAGGATGCGAAGATGGACATCACGGAGATTTCCGGTGATGCGGATTCTGTCGGGGACGAAAAGGCGAAGACTGCCACGCTGACCCCCAACGGCATTGAAAAAGCGGAACGATATTTTAAAGTCGCTAACCTGGGCGATGAAGAAAACTTCGAACTTCAGCACTACATCAATAATGCTTTGAAGGCTAACGGGACCATGCACTTGGACGATCAGTACGTCATTAAAGACGATGAGATTGTTATTGTCGATGACTTTACCGGTCGTTTGATGTTCGGCAGGCGCTACAGCGACGGCTTGCATCAGGCTATCGAGGCGAAAGAAAACGTGATGGTTAAAAACGAGAGCAAGACTCTGGCGACCATTACTTTCCAAAACTACTTCAGAATGTATAGAAAACTCTCCGGTATGACGGGTACGGCTTTAACGGAAGAAGAAGAGTTTCGCTCCATTTATAGCCTGGATGTCATCACCATTCCGACCAATAAGCCCTTGATTCGTGTAGATTTAGCCGATGCGGTGTATAAGACGGAAAACGGAAAATACCAGTCGCTGATGAAAGAAGTTTTGGCCGCCCACGAAATCGGTCAGCCGCTCCTGATCGGTACGGTCTCGGTCGAAAAATCCGAGCTCTTGTCCAAACTCTTCAAACGCTATAACATTCACCACAATGTTTTGAATGCGAAACTTCATGAGCGTGAGGCGGAAATCGTCGCTCAAGCCGGGCGTTTCGGCGCGGTAACCATCGCGACCAACATGGCCGGTCGCGGTACGGATATTTTACTCGGAGGTAACCCCGAGTACATGGCTAAGCAGGAACTGAAGAAACTGGGCTACTCGGAAGAGCTGGTCGATGAATCCACCGCACACAATGAAACGGATGATCCGGCTATCCTTGAGGTCAGACAGCGCTTTAAAGAACTTGAAGCCGCCTTCTCCAAAGAGACACAGGCCGAAAAAGAAAAGGTCATTGCGGCCGGCGGTTTATATATCATCGGTACGGAGCGTCATGAGTCCAGACGTATCGATAATCAGCTGCGCGGTCGTGCGGGACGTCAAGGCGACCCCGGTAAGAGTAAATTTTATCTTTCTTTGGAAGACGACCTCCTGAGGCTCTTCGGCGGTGAACGCATGGCCTCACTCTTCGATCGCTTCGGCGTGGAGGAAGATATGCAGATTGAACATCGCATGCTGACTTCTTCCATAGAGAGTTCACAAAAACGCGTGGAAGGTCGCAACTTCGGCATTCGTAAGCACGTTTTGGAATATGACGATGTCATGAACCAGCAGCGTGAAGTGATTTACTCTCAGCGTCGCAAGGTTTTGGACGGTCAGGACTTACGGGATACTTACATCCGCATGATTAATGACGTGGCCGAAAGCTGCGTTCTCGAACACTGCCCCTTGGATCAGCCCTATACGCAGTGGAATAAGAAAAAAATCGCGACAGCTCTCCTGGATCAGTTCGGCGCCTTGGACATCATCCTTGATTTCATGCAGGGTCAACTGCCTGCCGACATGGAGGCGGAAGATTTTTCCAAGCGTTTGGCCGAGTCGGCTGTAGCGCGTTACAAAGCACGAGAAACGGAACTCGGTTCCGAAGAGTTCATGCGCGAAGCGGAGCGAGTGGTTTTATTGCAAAGCGTAGATTCGCGTTGGATGGACCACATCGATGCCATGGATGATCTGCGCAATTCCATCGGTATGCGCGGTTACGCCCAACATGATCCTGTAATCGAGTACAAGCGTGAAGGCTTTGAGATGTTTGAGGAAATGAACCACTCCATCAGCGAAAACGCCGTGAAGGTTATGATGCGTGCTCAATTCTCAACGAATCAGCCCTTAGAAAGAAAATCGAAAGCCAAAAACTTACAAGAAAGACGCAGCACAGAAAGCTCAGCCCTACAGCAGGCCTCCGCAGGCGCCGCCGCAGCCGCCGGTAAAGCGTCACCGGCCAGAGCGCCCGTTCAAGAAGAAGTCGTGCCTGCCAAACGTGATTCAAAAAAGGTGGGGCGTAACGATCCATGTCCTTGCGGTAGCGGTAAAAAGTATAAAGTCTGTCACGGAAGACCGGGCAGTAGGGAACTTTAAATGACAAGACCTGTACTCATTGAAAACATACGCGTGCTGACGGCTGATGACAGCGGTCAGCACGCTGTTCTTTTAGAAAACCGTACATTACTTGTTGCAGAGGGTCGCTTTCAATACGTGGGTTCCGATCGTGCCGAGGCCTTGGCATGCTTGGAGCGACTTCGCTTAAATAAACCGCAGTGGCCCCAGGGCTATCAGAGCTACGACGGGAAAGACCGCCTACTTTTACCGGGTTATGCCAATGCGCACGCACATTTAGCCATGACTCTCCTGCGCAATGTAGCCGATGATCTCAATTTACAAGACTGGCTCTTCCGGGAGATTTTTCCTAAAGAAGCCAGACTGAGAAAAGAGGATGTGCGCTGCGGCAGTGAGTTGGGTATTTTCGAGCTTTTGAGAAGCGGTTGCACCGCCAGTGCGGACATGTATATGATTCCGGAGGCCACAGCTGAAGTCGCCTTAGAAAAAGGTTTCCGTTTAAACTTCTGCTTGGCCGGCGTAGACCAAGTGGATTTTGTTCAAAGCACGTATACCATGAACTCGCTTACGCAATTGCAAGATTTGGTGAAGCGTTATCACGGGGCGGCAGGGCTTCTTCGTACAAGTCTTCTGGTGCACTCGCCTTATCTTTATCCGGAAGCCGCCTATTCCGAACTCGCCGAAATGGCCAATGTCCTCGGTATTCCGGTTCAACTTCATTTGGCTGAAACACAAAAAGAAGTTGACGATTGTCTTGCGCAATACGGGCAAAGACCGGCCCACTTCTTTTATTC
>CAYFRY010000161.1:0-3263 GCA_964345665.1 uncultured Oscillospiraceae bacterium | reverse complement strand
CTGCGGAGTGGGTGCAAGACTCAGGAAAGGATGCCGTCTTTGTCTCCAATGCGGATTTTGCAGACTTTGATCGTGTGGAGATTGATGGCAAAACACTGGACCCTTCGCACTATACTGCAGAAGAAGGTTCTACGAAGGTCACGATTAAAGCCTCCTTCCTCAAGACCCTCTCTCCCGGCACACATAAGGTAAGCATTGTTTCTACGACCGGTGTCGCCACGGCTGCCGTTCAAATCAAGGCGCCAGCCAAGCCTACTGAGGCATCGGAGACAAAAAGCTCTTTGCCTGCTACCGGAGAGAGCGACACCATACCCTCTTGGGCGGCTTGCCTGCTCTTGTCTTTGGGCGCACTCCTAGTCGCTGTTCGTAGGAAGAAAACGAACAAGTAGGGGCCGGCCGGTAAGGGTACAGGTTGAAATAAGACAGGATTTTAGAATAATGGCGCGAGGCGGTCTCAAAACGGGGCCGCCTCTTGCTCTGTATTGGGTTCTGGATTGGGGTTGGTGTTGGGGGTTGGTATATGGCGGTGGCACAAAAACCGTTTCATACGAGTCACGATAGGGCTTGAGCGCTCTTCCAGGTCGTACCAAACGCTTGGAGGACCAACGCCGGCACAAAATCCGTTTCGTACAAGCCACGACGGGGCTTAAGCGCTCTTCCAGGTCGTACCAAACGCTTGGAGGACCACCTCTGGTACAAAAACCGTTTCGTACGAGTCATGACGGGGCTTGAGCGCTCTTCCAGGTCGTACCAAACGCTTGGAGGACCACCGCTGGTACAAAAACCGTTTCGTACGAGTCTCCACCTTAGTTAAAAAACGGTGTTTTTAAGTAAAAAAGCGAAACTATTCCCCTCCTATATCAGTCCGTCTTCCGTACAATTGGCCTATGCAGAACAAACGTTATTTAAGTCACTGGTCAGCCATAAAAGTGTACGCTTCCCATAATATCCGGAAGGTTTTTAAAAAAGAACTGGAAGGGAACGGACTGGAGCACTACACTGTTTTTTGTCGCAAAGACCTTCATTCCAAAAAGGGGACTTTTATTCATTTGTGTTCAACGCAAATCCCTTCGACGCATAAGTTCCAAATCGGAGAGAAAAATGTGCTTTCACCGGAAATTGCTTTTGCACAAGTTGCCTCAGAACTTGACTTACATCGGCTGATTTTGCTGGCTTTGCTTATGTGTGCTCAGCCTGAAAAACCTTGGCAAGAAGCACTTACCACAAAAGCAAACATGATTCGGACAATAAAAGCACTAAAACAGTTGGATGGTAAAGCCAAGGCTCTCCAAGCTTTGGGATATGTTGAGGACTCCTGTCGCTCTCCGATGGAGGCATTTCTTTTTATGCTCTTGAGCCTTCCATATAAACTTGGCGGGTATGGCTTAACGGGAGCTGTGTTTAATTATGAAGTGAGACTGAACCCGAAAAACGCAAAGACTTTACGCCAATGGCGTGTTTTTGCCGATATCTATTATCGACAAGGTCGCCTATTTGTAGAGTATGATAGTAAGGAATTCCATACTGAACAGGCTGAGCTGCAAAAAGATGCCGAACGAACGGCCTCAATCCTCCGGGAGAACTATCAGTTAATTAACGTTCGTACTAATCAGGTTTTCGATAAAAATAAGTTTGAAATTGTGGCGCACAATCTGGCCCGTTGTATTGGCAAAAGAATTCGAATAAAAAACCGCAATCAGTTCATTTTGATGCATCAGCGCTTGCGACAACTTTTACTTTTTTATTAACGCTGTTCCAGCTCGTACCAAACGCTTTGAGGACCAACGCCGACACAAAAACCGTTTCGTACAAGCCACAACAGGACCTCACCGCCCTTCCAACTCGTACCAAACACTTTGAGGACCAACGCCGGCACAAAAACCGTTTCATACGAGTCACGACGGGGTTTGACCGCTCTCCAAACTCGTACCAAACGCTTGGAGGACCAACGCCGGCACAAAAACCGTTTCGTAGAAGCCACAACTGCAATCACAACAGTGAACCCAAAACCGACACCTAGCCCCGAAAAGCCAGATGCAGGTCCTCATAGTTTCTAAAATAGTAGTCCGCCTCTTCCAGCAACATTTCTTTCTCGTGGCCTGCATGCGTGTCTTCCATCGCCACCGTCGTGCAGGACGCCAGAGCCGCGCCTTGCAAGGCAGCCAGACTGTCTTCGAAAACGACGCATTCCGAAGCTTCGGCCCAAAGCGTAGCAGCCGTAAACTGCCAAATCGCCGGCTCCTCTTTTCCGCTCGGATACTCATTGGCACAGACAATTGAATCAAAAGTAGGCATTAAGTCATAACGCTGTAAAAGCGCCTCGACAAAAATCCTGGGGCTGGCTGTGCAGATGGCCAGCTTTTTTCCGAGGTCTTTTTGCCAATTCAAAAAGGAAATCACACCGGGGCGAAGTCGAATATGGTGGCGGTACTGGTCCAAGGCCATGTCCATCCATTCTTGCACGATATCTTCGGGTCGCTCTTTCAAATCGTAGCGCTCGATGGTATACTCGGCCGCCTCATGAAGCCTCTTTGTGCGAACGGCATGCAAATAGGCCGCGTCACAGATTTGCCCACGGCGCGCGAGAAAACGCTCATCTATCTCTTTCCACATAGCAAGAGATTCCGCCATCGTACCGTCTAAATCGAAGATAAGATGAACGAAATCCCTTAATTTTTTCTTTGACTGTGCTTTGGTCATCAATCAGTTCTCGTATCCCGAACGTCCGCCTCTGACTTTCCACATCGCCCAGAAAGGTGTCGCAAGGAAGATAGTGGAGTAAGAACCCGCAACCAAACCGATAGCCATAGGCAAAGCGAACTCCGTGATGCTTTCGATGTTATAAACCACTGAGAATGCATAGGCAATCATGACTGCGATAAAGGCAGCCAAAGAGGTTTTGATTGAACGACCAAGAGATTGATGAATGGAGCGATCCACTAAGTCAGGCAGACTTTGACCGTCACGATAGAGCTTGGCGTTCTCTCGGATACGGTCATAAATAACGATGGTATCGTTGACCGACCAACCGAGAATGGAGAGGACTACCGCAATAACGGTTTCATTTATGGGAAAGCCCAGAATCACGAAGGACAAAAAAGCGATTACAACGTCATGGAACAGGGCTAAAAGCGCCATAACACCTGCCGAAGGTCCGGAAATGCTTCGGAAACGAACAGTAACATAAAGCACGATGAGAACAGACGCAATCAATACAGCCAACAGACCGTTACGCAGCAACTGAGCACCGATAAAAGGATCCA
>CAYFRY010000160.1:0-3316 GCA_964345665.1 uncultured Oscillospiraceae bacterium | reverse complement strand
AACCAAGCGACGAAGTTCATAGCTTTGGAGAACTTCATAGAACTCTTTCAAAACGGTTATTTCCGTCAGGCGGTCTGGAATACGATTCTTTTTACCGTTTTGGCGGTTGCCTTCGAAATGGTCATCGGCCTACTGATTGCGGTCTTTGTCCGCAGCCTCAAGCGCGGTCAAAAAATGATGCGCATTTTGCTCCTCATACCCTATCTTTTACCCACCGTAACGGTGGTCCTCAGTTGGCGTATGATGCTCTCTTCTAACTACGGCATTATCAATCAGTTACTGACAGGAATCGGACTTCCCGTGTATAACTGGTTTATGGATACAAAAACAGCCTTCGGCACCATCCTATTTATTGATGTCTGGCAAAACACACCCTTTGTCTTCCTCATGCTCTATGCTTCCTTGCAGGGCATTTCCGAGGACCAGTACGAAGCGGCACGTATTGACGGCGCCAACGCGGTCCGTCAATTTTTCAGCATTACGATTCCCAATCTTAAAATGGGTATCGCTCTCTGCGCCCTTTTGCGTACGATCGACACCTTCCGCCTCTTTGAAAAGGTCAATATTTTGACGGGTGGCGGACCGGCAGGAACTACGGCAACCATTACCCAGTATCTTTACAAACACGGTATTTCCAACTTTAACTTCGGTTTCGGCAGTGCGGGTGCCATTGTCATGACCCTCTTTGTTCTCATTCTTTCATCCTTCTATCTGAAAAAGGCCATGGTTAAATGATGGCCAAGGGTTTACGCATAAGCTTTATCAATGTGGGCTACGGAGAAGCCCTCTTGCTTGAGAGCGAGATAGAAGGACGTCCTTTTCGAGCCCTGATTGACGGCGGCAGTGCAGAGGCAGAAGAGTTTTCGGACCGTAGCAGTGGGCGCATTCCGCTTGCGGAGTATTTTTCCAAACAAGGAATTTCTGAACTCGATTTGATGATTTGTACCCATATCCACGAAGATCACGTGGCGGGGCTTTGGCCACTCTTAAAAAATTGTAAAGTGAAGGCCTTTTGGCAAAGCTACTCTCCCTCTTTTTACACGGCCATGCGGCCACTGGACCTGGCGGTGCTGACACATCCCTCCCGTAAAAAGTTCGCCGGGGCACTGAATGCCTACCGGGAAGTCTGCCTGCATTTGGCGGCGCAGAATGTAGAGATTAAGCAGCTTTCGGCCGGAGATGTGTTTGAGCTTTTCTCCGGGCTTAGCCTTAAGGTACTTGCGCCTTCCGCGGAACGGATGAAGGGGTTGGAAGAGGAGCTGCGCCGTTTTTATACCGAGCTTCCGGAAATGCCGGAACGGGAAGAAAGGCTTCAAGTTTTTGACGGGGCTATGAATAACTACAGTTTACTGTTGCGTTTAGATTACGGTGAAATGCGGGTGCTCTTACCGGGTGATACGAATCGGGACGGCTATGCGGGACTGGAGGCTTCTGAACTGAAGGCCCGCCTATTTAAGCTGGGGCATCACGGGCAGGCGGATGGTCTGAATTCAAAGTTATTAACCATGATTGCGCCTGATTATGTGGTTTGCTGTGCCTCATCGGATAGGCGCTACCGGAGCGCAGATCCGGAATTGTTGAGCATGATTGCCGATTCGGGGGCACAGTTGTTTTATTCGGATACGCCGCCTGTCGCGGCGCATTTACAAGCTGCGCCCGCGCATGAAGTGCTGCATTTTGATGTGAGTGCATCGGGGGCTGTTGAGGCGCATTATTCTTGAGTGAAGCTGTGGATGACCGTTCTCCGCGTTACAGACGCTTCGCTTACGCGACTCTCCCCGACTGATTTTTCAATTAATGTAACATATGTAATTTTTTCCTTGTCGATTTGTACGATAGGGCAGATTTTGTACAATATCTGAAAAAACGGCTAGTTTCTCTTTCTGTTCTTGATCGACAGAAGATCTTCTACACTTGAAGTATTACCTCAAATCTTGTTCACAATCTCTTTTTTATTTGCCATAGTTCTTGCCTTTATTTAGAAGCCTTTTTGAGGCTTGCGAATCATTCAAACTCAAGAACTTGAAAGGAATCCTACTCTCTAATCGCTTTTGAGACTTTGAGTTTTTGAACGCTGTTTATTGCCCCACAATAAAGCGGCTGTGAACACGCTTACCATTAGAATGAAAGACATTACCGTTGTCGCCGTTGCAGAGGTTTGACCATTATAATTCGCTTGTGTTTCAAACAGAGTCGCTAATCCGGTAAACAAGTCATCCGGATCAGAGGAGTTATACGCCAGTGATAGTCTAAGCAAAAAAGGATTTCGTGTTTTCTCCTTTTCCCCTAAAAGCGACCATAAATAGATGAGAAAGGATATGTATGACATCCGTGATTTGATGAAACTGAGCGACGAAGAATTGGAAGAATTAGGTATAGGCAAAGAAGAAATCTCTGAAAAACTGGATGAAGAAGCCGAATGGGATCCTGAATATGTGGAATTTTATCGCTATAAATATGGATATTAGGAACTGAGCATGAAGAAAAAGAGCTTGTTTTTTCAATCCTTTTACTGCTTCTAATTATTGTTTTGTTTCTAGTTATGAAACAGCCGGCTTCTGAGAGCAAGGCTTCGGAATCTGAATCGGATCTCTTGAGGAACAGTGATTATGACTACTCTTATAACCATGAAAATGCATACATTACCGCGATTAGGTCGCGTGCCATAGAACCGGTTGGCGGTGGGCTTGCATTGACTAACGAAGAAACTAAGAACTTGGCAGAGAAGATTTTTGCCAAGGCCATGAATGGCAAAGTCTCAGGAAAAATCAAGTACACGGTTTCGCCTTCTGAAGGCGTAGGGCGTATGGTCGAAGCGATTGAATACGGTCGCAATGGATTGCAAAGCGGAACCAAAGCTCTGATGACTTTCGAGAATAACGGAAGACTAATCGATGCAACGTTCATTTTGGGGAATCTTGATTATTCGGAAGACATTGATTCGGAGTCATTGATTTCTAAAGAAAAAGCGCTTGAAATAGCGCTGAAAAAACATCGGCTGAGTTTTGTCGAAAAGATGGATGCGAATCATAGCAGCATGAGTGACTTGGAAGTGTTTAAGGAAACGATTTATTACATCGTAGAAGTCACACAAATCTCTGCTGATAGTCCGCTCACAAACTACTATTACTACAAAATTGATGCTCAATCGGGTGAGGTCTTAGAGGAGTTCCATTCTCTTTAGAAGTAGTCTGCAGGATAGATTACAGGCGTGTTGAATGAAAGAACTGTGGGCAAAAGGTGAGCTCTTTTCTACCACAAGAATATGCGCGTTGCTTTCTCTTCGTCTAATCTATCAGCATATTGGTTTTCAATG
>CAYFRY010000159.1:1006-3326 GCA_964345665.1 uncultured Oscillospiraceae bacterium | reverse complement strand
AAGCGTATCGCTATGTTGAAAAGAAATGATGCGGTGATGAGTATTGAAGCCTTAGACGAAGTTTACGAGAAACTGACACATTTGAAAGCCAGAGAGCTCAGCTTACAGTACGGTCTTCCGGCAGAATCGTGTGATCAGCTTTTACCTGCAGTGGCTACGGTTAAGAAATATTTGAGTTTTTCCTCAGCCAAATGTCTCTATCTTCCGGAAGCCAGTTTGGCAAGAGGCTTGCTCTATGAGCATGCGGCGAAGACTTATCGCTATAAATTGGTCCGGACTTCCGAAGATATCGTTCTTTCCCAAACAGATGAGTTAGCCCTTCGTTTTGATGTGGATATTGAGCACAGTCGCCGAGTAGAGTCTATCGCTTGTCTGATTTTTGATCGAATTAAAAAGTCTTACGGCCTAACGGCAAGACAGCGCCTGTTTTTACAGCTGGCAACACGTTTGATGCATGTAGGCAGTTTTATCCGTTACCCCAGGCATGGTGTTCTGTCCTATAGCATTATCAAAGAACTGGAACTTTTAGGGATTACTCAAAAAGAGCGTCAGCGTATAGCACGCGTGGCTGAATTCGCCAATGAAATCTACAGCCCCAAACGAAGTGATATGCTGGAATTACCCGGTGAACTTCGCCAAGAGATTATCTGTTTGGCGGCGATTTTAAGGGTCGCGGAATCTCTAGACAGCTCGAAGACCGGGCGTTTGAAAGTAACGCGCTGTAAGTTAAGGAATGAAATCTTGCAGATTTATTATCGTGAAGAAGAGGAAACTGAGTTGGAGCAATTCTTTTTACCGCAGAAAAGTCGATTGTTCCAAGAAGTCATCGGTTTACAAGTAGAACTCGTAAAGGAGAAATGAGATGGCTGAAAAAAAGAAAAAAACATCTGCTTCCAAAAAACAAATCAGTCCTGAGCGCAGGGAAGAAAAACGTCTGCAAAAGACGCGAAAACAGCTTAAAGAGCGTCTTAGCAGCCGCCAGTTTCTGAATTTTGTGGCACCGGTGGAATACTCTAAAAATACGGCATTTATTAACCGCGAACTCAGCTGGCTCCTCTTTGATCTGCGTGTGCTTTTAGAGGCGCGAGATAAACAAAACCCTTTAATGGAACGCCTCAATTTTTTGTCTATCACGGTTAATAACTTGGATGAGTTTTTCATGGTCCGTGTGGCCTCTTTAAAAGATATGGAGAATGCCAATTATCAAGGCGTTGATATTGCCGGCTTAAGTCCGAGTGAGCAGCTTTCCGCAATCTCACAGCAGACCCATGCACTGATGGGCCTGACCTACTCTACCTATAATCGATCTATTGTGCCGGCCTTAAAAAAACAGGGCATTCGCGTATTGAATCCGAATCAATTGAATGAGGCACAGAAGGAGGAAGCCAAAGTCTACTTTGACAAGGTCGTCTATCCTATTCTGACGCCGATGGCAGTCGACAGTGGCAGACCCTTTCCTTTGATTAACAGTAAAAGTTTGAATATTTGTGCCTTGCTTGAAGAGGACGAAGAGGGAGAAGAGGCCAAATTCGTTACTATTCAAGTGCCCGGTGTTATTCCCAGGCTTTATCGTTTTCAGTCAGCCTATGAATTTGAAGAAGATTCGGACAGTTCTCTCGAAGAGGAAACGGATGAAGCAGAGCAAACGGATGACGTGACGCATGAGCAGCATGTGTTTATCCTTCTTGAAGATATTATTCGCTTGTTTTTACCGGAGCTTTTCCCGGGTAGGCGCATCCAAGCACAAGGCGTGTATCGTATTTTAAGGAACGCGGACTTAGAAATCGATGATGAGGATGCAGAGGACCTGCTGATTGAGATTGAAAAACAAATTCGTCTTCGTAAATGGGGTGAAGTGATTCGATTGGAAGTAGAGGCGGGGATTGATTATCGTCTGTTGGGCAGACTTTTACCGAATTTAAAAGTAGATGAGGAAGATATATATTTAATCGACGGTCCTTTGGATTTAACCTTCCTCAGTAAAATGCGCTCAGATGAGCAATTGAAACAGAACAGCAAGTGGTATTACCCGCCTTATACCCCTCAGGTACCTCACCAGCTGGAGGAGCGCCGTCAAAGTCTAATTAATAAAGGCATTGAAGAGCCCGATATTTTTGAACTTATTAAGGAAGGAAGTGTTCTGATGCATCATCCCTACGATTCTTTCCTACCGGTTTTGGAATTTATTCGTCAGGCTGCAACAGATCCCAATGTCTTGGCCATCAAGCAAACGCTATATCGTATTAGCGGTGATTCTCCCATTATTTCGTATTTGGAAGAGGCGGCTAAAAACGGCAAGCAGGTCTTAGTGCTGGTTGAG
>CAYFRY010000159.1:0-996 GCA_964345665.1 uncultured Oscillospiraceae bacterium | reverse complement strand
GTATGGGCGAAAAAGCTGGAAAAGGCCGGATGTCATGTTATTTACGGTCTTGTCGGTTTGAAAACTCACAGCAAGATTACTTTGGTTGTGCGTAAGGAAGAGCAAGGAATAAGACGTTATCTGCATCTTGGTACGGGTAACTATAATGACCAAACCGCCAAGCTTTATACGGATATGGGTTATTTCATATCCAACAGTGAAGTCGGTGAAGACGGGACGGAGTTCTTTAATATGCTTTCCGGTTTCGCAGAACCGGATTATTGGCATGCTCTAGTTGCGGCCCCTTTATGGCTGCGCAGTACTTTTGAAGATTTGATTAATAGGGAGATTTTACACGTCAGCCAAGGCGGAAAGGGACATATCCGGGCCAAAATGAATTCGCTGGTTGACGAGGGTATGATTAAGCTCTTGTACAAAGCCTCACAAGCGGGTGTTCAAATCGACCTCATTGTACGCGGAATTTGCTGTTTGAGGGCAGGTGTTCCCGGACTTTCGGAAAACATTCGGGTGCGTTCACTGGTCGGTCGTTATTTGGAGCATACACGTATTTTCTGGTTCTATAATTCGGGCCAAACCGAAGTCTACTTAGCTTCGGCAGATTGGATGACTCGAAATCTCAATCGTCGTGTAGAGCTGATGTTTCCTATCTTTGAAGAGGACTGTAAGGCCCTGGTCGAAGAAGTCTTAGACATTCAGGATGAAGACACGATGCGTGCACATCTGCTACAGCCGGACGGTACCTATAAGAAGCCGGATCGTCGTGGAAAAGTGGCCTTGGATTCCCAAGTGCGTAGCTGCGAATTGGCCATGGAGCGAGCCCCTAAGCCGGCCAATGTAATGGAGACACGTCTTTTTGTTCCGGCTTCCTCAACTTAATAGTTTAGTTTTTAAGCGGAAAGCCCCGTAACAGGGGCTTTTTTGTGTATACTAAAACGATTGTCAGTATCACTTAAACAGAAAACCCCGTAACTAAGGCGTTACGGGGCTTTATGGTGA
>CAYFRY010000158.1:2143-3333 GCA_964345665.1 uncultured Oscillospiraceae bacterium | reverse complement strand
GTTGAAGACAGTCCCGAAGAAGAATTGTCGCTTAAAGAAACTAAATTGTCGCCTGATGATGCTAATAAGAAAAAAAGTAAATCCGCCCCCAAAAGACGTGGCCGACCGAAGAAGACAGAGGTGAAGCAAGATGAGGTCGGCGATAATAAATCTGAACAGCTTATTCAATCCGTGGTGGAAGTGAAAACTCTTGGTGTTGCTGAAGAAGAGCAGGCTACGGATTTAAAGCCGGAAGCGGAAGACGTCACTGAAGCGGCAGATAAAGAAACGGCAGATAAATCAGAAGCTGAACTTGAAGCGCCGAAACAGAGTAAGAACGGGAAACATAAATTTGAAAGCCGACAATTAAGTAGCGGAGAGGAAGTAAGCGGTGTTTTGGAACTGATGCCTGACGGTTACGGCTTCCTTCGACGCGATAACTATTTACAAGGTCCGAAGGACATTTATGTGCCGCCTCAATTCATTCGTCGCTTTAACCTCCGTGAAGGTGATTTTATCACTGGGCCCGGCCGATTGCAGCGTGATAATGACCGGTATCAGGCACTCTATTTCATCAAGACAGTCAATGGTGAAACAACGGATAAAGTCTATCGCCGCCCACATTTTGATCGTTTGACGCCTATTTATCCGAATGAGATGTTTAAGCTGGAAACACAGCGAAATGAATTATCCACAAGGATTATTGATTTGATTTCTCCTATCGGAAAAGGTCAGCGCGGAATGATCGTTTCCCCTCCGAAGGCCGGTAAAACTATCCTTTTACAGAAAATTGCGAATGCTATTTCTATCAATAATCCCAGCACTAAGCTCATTGTTTTGCTTATTGATGAGCGTCCTGAAGAAGTAACGGATATGCAACGCTCTATTAACGGAGAGGTAGTTTACTCCACCTTTGATAAAACACCTGAAAACCACGTCAAAATTGCTGAGTTGGTTTTAGCTCGTGCAATGCGTATGGTTGAGATGGGTCAAGATGTTGTGATTTTACTGGACAGCATTACACGCCTTTCCCGTGCATATAACTTAACCATCAATCCGACCGGGCGCACTTTGTCGGGCGGTTTGGATCCCGGTGCGCTTTATGGGCCAAAACGCTTTTTCGGTGCTGCTCGTAATATTGAAAATGGCGGCAGTCTAACTATTGTAGCTACAGCCTTAATTGATACCGGATCACGCATGGATGAGGTCAT
>CAYFRY010000158.1:0-2133 GCA_964345665.1 uncultured Oscillospiraceae bacterium | reverse complement strand
TTTTGAAGAGTTTAAAGGAACAGGTAATATGGAAGTATACTTGGACAGGAAACTCTCAGAGAAACGTATTTTCCCGGCCATTGACATTAATCGTTCCGGGACGAGGAGAGAAGAGCTCTTGCTTGACAGGAACGCTCTGGATGCGGTTTGGTCGATTCGCAAGGCTTTCGGTCAGTTGGATTCCGGCAATGTGACAGAGACGATTATTAACCTTTTACTTAAGACACAAGACAATCGTCAATTTATTTCCTCTATTAACGTTTCGCTCAGTAACAAGGGCCTTTTTGACTCCATGCGTTTAACTCAAGGAACGGCGGGCACGGGCAATACGAATGGAAATGGTAACGGTGTAAGGCCGTGAAGAATAACCTGATTGTTTTTCATTTTATAAAAAATATAAAAACAAATACATGAAACCATTTGACAGACGCTTTGAAATGAGATACATTGGCTAAGTTCTTAAACCTGTTCGGCATACGTCTCCGTATGGAATACGCGCCGACATCATGTGCGAGGTAATAATTATGAAAGATATCCATCCTAAATACGGAAAAGCAATTGTGAAATGTGCTTGTGGCGAAACTTTTGAAACACGTTCGACACTTTCTACGCTCAATTTAGATATCTGCTCCAAGTGTCATCCTTTTTACACCGGTAAGCAGAAATTGGTTGATACCGGCGGACGCGTTGATAAATTTAAACGCAGAATGGCTTCAACCAAGAAATAATTCTGAACTGAATCTTGAAAAGGGTTGTTCCGCAGCGGGAACAACCCTTTTTTCGCAGCAAGTGATAAAATTGAAAATATGAAGGATAGAAACAGGGCTAAAGTCCCGGAAATAAAGAAAACAAGTATAGGTGGACAGGCACTCATCGAGGGTCTGCTGATGCTTGGGCCCACAAAAAAGGCAATGGCGAATCTACTTCCGACCGGAGAGATTCTGCTAAGAGATTTAGGTCCCAATGAAATACAAAAAACCTTAAACATTCCTTTTATTCGAGGAGCTGTACGTGTATTTAAGCAGATGGCTTCAGGGACAAAAGCACTTATGCTTTCTGCCGATATCCAAGAAGAGTTTGAGAATCCAAATGCTCAGGAAGATAAAACTTCATCATTATTATCAGTTCTGGCCCTTGTGCTTGGCCTTGGTATGGGTATTGCATTATTTATGCTTTTACCTAACTTGTTAACCTCCGGATTGATTGCAATCACAGGGGTAAAGCGAGAGGGTTTTTCATCCACACTAATCTATAATTTGATTGAAGGGATTATTCGTATTCTAATTCTTCTTTTTTATATGTGGCTTTCTTCTAAACAACAAGAGATAAAACGCGTCTGGATGTTTCATGGGGCGGAGCACAAGACCATAGCCTGTTATGAAGCCGGCCTGGAATTAACAGTAGACAACATTAGGCCCTTTTCGCGCTTTCATCCCCGTTGTGGTACTTCCTTCATCTTTATTATGGTTTTTATCTCTGCAATTGTTTTTGCCCTTGTCGGTTGGTACGGGCTTTGGCTTAATCTTCTCATTCGTTTGGCTCTGATTCCTGTTGTTGCGGGTATGGCCTACGAAATCTTACGCTTTTCCGGAAAGCATAGCGAGTTATGGATAGGCCGAATTTTGGCCAAACCCGGTCTGCTTCTACAAAGACTCACCACTCAAGAACCTGACGATCAAATATTGGCCGTGGCTATTACTGCGATGAACGCCGTCATCCCTGAAGATAGCAGCGCCGATGACTGGACTTAGCGTGCCCGGCCGGGGCTTGTGTCAATGACACGCGCCGCCCTCCTTTCCGTTGCACAAGAAAAACTGGCAGGCGACAGTGAAAGCAGAAAGAGGTGCATCGGTTTATTGGCTCATTTATTAAGAGTGCCGGAACTTCAATTGCGGATGAATTTACATGAGCCGGTTCCTCCCGAAACAGTAGACTTGTTTTGGTCCGGATTAGCAAGACTAAAGTCCGGTGAACCGGATGCCTATGTCAAAGGCGAGACCTTTTTTTTAGGCTATCCTGTTGCTGTAGGATGCGGAGTTTTAATCCCAAGACCTGACTCTGAGCACCTGGTTCTGGCAAGCTTGCGCTACCTGAATGATTTGGCTCAAGATAAGCAAAGCCTGTGCGCACTGG
>CAYFRY010000157.1:2829-3336 GCA_964345665.1 uncultured Oscillospiraceae bacterium | reverse complement strand
TCGCAGACGAAGTAGATAGCTTCATGACTGATCTTAATGAGCATAGGCGCTACTATGCGAATATCGTCGGGCGTCACGGACAGTCGGTACAGCGTTTATTTGACAAAGTGAAAGACGTTGAAATCAATTTGATCTGTCCTTTACATTCTTATTGCTTCAGAACTCCGGAAACTATCGCTTTCATCTTGGATAAATATCAAACCTGGGCCAATTTCCAGCCCGAAGATAAAGGTATCGTCATCGCTTTTGCATCGATGTACGGAAATACCGCCTTGGCAGCCGATATTTTAGCCACCTACCTTTCCGAACGCGGTGTACGCAATATCCAAATGTTCGATGTTTCACAGACACAGGCCTCTACCATCATTTCGGATATTTATCGCTACAACACGGTAGTTTTTGCCGGGATGAACTATAATACCGAGCTTTATTTTGTAATGGATTCCTTACTGACTGAATTAGTAGCTTGCGGTTTCCAAAATCGCAAAGTACAACTGATGGGAAACA
>CAYFRY010000157.1:0-2819 GCA_964345665.1 uncultured Oscillospiraceae bacterium | reverse complement strand
GCAATCAAAAAATCGAAACGTCAACAACTATCAATCAATATAATGGAAGAAAAGCTATCTAAAGCTAAAAATATCGATTACGTAGCCGAACCTTTTATCTTAAAATCCGCTCTTAAAGAAGAACAATTTGAGGCTTTACAAAACTTAGCCGATAAACTGGTAGAAGCAATCAACTCTTAATTCCGGTTTTTATTCGACTGTCTTAAATGTAAAAAGCACATCATTCCTTATTCAGGAAGATGTGCTTTTTGGTGCGGTCGACAGGACTTGAACCTGCACGAGTGTTACCTCATAGCGACCTCAACGCTACGTGTCTGCCAGTTCCACCACGACCGCAAAACAGAATCAACAGTCGCAATTGTATACAGACTCAGTCAGATTGTCAAACGATTTTAAGACATTTGACCCTTAATCTCTGGAATTTTAAATAGATTTAAAGCACTATCGACTGTAACAATCTATTTTTCGGCTTTGTTACAAATAGATTAATTATTTCATTTCTGTTACAACCTTATTACTATCCTGCTATCATCTCCCCACTTGGCCGTGAATCTTGATAGAAAAGTCTGTTAAAACTGTCACTTTTACACCATTTCTTCATTCATTTTGTCGATTTTCTTCTTTTTTTAGTGGGAATACATTTTTTTGGTGATATAATGACGCTGTTGAAAATAATTTCTATTGTTACACAAATAATTATTTTGCAACATTAAATACAAATAACTGAGATTCAAAAATCTCTACGGAGGCTATTTGAAAAAGAATATTACTGCTAGTCCATCAGTGACTTATGTTTCGAAGAAACGCAAACCCTTGTTACACAATTTCGTGACTAACTTGATTGCTTCTTTCGGCGATGTCACTTCACTGAAGAGATATGCGATGTTCATGTTCTCTTTCCTTCTCTTGCTTCTCATGTCCGGCTCGTACAGCTTGTTTGCCAAAGAGAATCAAAACTATTCATTCAATAATGAAATTGTTGTTATTGATTCTATTGACGAACTTAGCGTGCATCAAAAGGAGGCAGTGCTAAACAGCGGAACTCAGACTCCCTTTCCTTCTGCTGAGAACCAAGTTTATTTAATGAACCACCCTGCACAAGCATTCCCCTATACCATTTATTTAGGCGGACAAAGTAACTACAGTGTTGACAGTATTGCGTTAACCCATTACGGAAGTACGGAAGCGGTTAAGCATATACTTGCTGCGAACCCTTCTTTGGATTTCAATGCATTAAAGACCGGAGATCGTGTTTATTTACCACTCATCAATCCTGATCTTCTCTTAGCTTCAGCTCCGACTTCGACTGAAAGCGAAGTAAGCTCGGCAGATGCGGAGATAGTTGGTTCCGAACTCAGTCAGGAAAGCGAGCCCTTGCAAGTCAACTCGGAACCCAGCACAGAAGTAGCCGTGGCTACCGAGTCTCCGATTCTTGAAACAAGTGCTCCCGTTAAAGAACCTGTAGTTTACGCTCCTGTCGAAACTATGCCGGCAGCATCCGGAACTGCTTCGTATGTAGTCCCCGCTTCAGCAGAGGTCGTTGACATGTTTGTGCGTTTTGTCGCTGCCGAATCTTCACCGAATTGGGACTACGAGGGGCATCTGATGATAGCCCAAACCATCATCAACAGAGCAATGGATGGTCGCTGGGGGGATCTCGAGGGTGTGATGACCTCACCAGGTCAGTATGATGTATACACTGATGGGCGTTATCTGACCATCAATGTAACAGATTCTCAACGTCAAGCGGCCTTGGATGCCCTTCATGGTGCGACTGCTTTTGAAAGAGATGTTATTTATTTCTGTACCGACTACGCTTATAGTTCAAGTTCTTGGTGGGCCAGTCTGGATAAACGTGCAAGCTACGGTAATACCCTCTTTTTTGCCCCTTAACATATTCTATAAATTTGCAAGCAATATTTTGCTTGATATCAAAAGAGGAGCATCATTGAAAGATGCTCCTCTTTTTTATGTAAGCTCTCGTTTATCTAAACAAAGAGATTCAAGCCATCAGACGGACACAGAAATATTATTTATAGTTCTCATCACCAAACTTAATGCCAAGGCTTCGACCGATACGAATCAATTCGTCGTCTCCAGCGACCATTTTAAGTTTTCCGGCCACTTCACTGAGCGGGAAGCCAACGATCTCTCCACCTTTCACACCGACCATCAGACCTTTTTTACCCTCAATAATAAACTCTGCCGCTTTAGCTCCGACACGACTTGCCAAAACACGATCATATGGGCAAGGTTCGCCACCACGTTGAAAATGTCCGGGAACAGTTACTCGAATCTCCTGACCCATTTTTTCTCCCAAAACAGAGGCTAATTCATAGGCAACAGAGGGAAATCCCTCCTCACTACGCTTTTGGGCCAATTCTTTTTTGGATAGTTTCGCCTCTTCTGTCGTCATAGCTCCTTCCGCCATCGCGATAATAGAAAAGCGTTTTCCTTCTTCTCTCCGTTTTTCCAAAGCTGCAATGACCGACTTAACCTTATAAGGTATCTCAGGAATAAGAATGATGTCGGCACCGCCTGCTAAACCGGCATGTAAAGTAAGCCAGCCTGCTTTATGACCCATCAATTCAATAATAAAAATGCGCCCATGTGAAGTTGCGGTCGAATGAATACTGTCAATAACAAGCGTGGCTATATTCACGGCACTTTGGAATCCAAAAGTCATATCGGTCGCCCACAAATCATTATCGATAGTTTTGGGTAGAGTAATCACATTTAAGCCATTCTCAGACAATAAATTAGCCGTCTTGTGGGTTCCATTACCTCCAAGTATGACAAGATAATTAAGGTTAAGGCGA
>CAYFRY010000156.1:1888-3371 GCA_964345665.1 uncultured Oscillospiraceae bacterium | reverse complement strand
AGGATACCACCCGGCCTTAAGGCAGAAGCCGCAGTATCTAAAATAGCGGCCTGAGTCAACAGTAGGCTTTTATCACAGTGTCCACTGCTTAGGCGAAGTTCTGCCTTTCTATCAATCAGCCCTAAAGAAGAACAAGGGACATCCGCCATGACAAGATCGTAAGGGCTCTCTTTCGCTGCATTGAAGACTAAAGTTGCATCTCTTACATCAGTCCGAAGACCGGTAATTCCCAACCTTTTTTTATTTTCTTCAATCTTGTTTACTCGCTCGCGATACAAGTCAGTCGCTAAAATATCCACTTTCCCTGTAAGAAGATCATAAAGGTGAAGGCTTTTTCCACCCGGAGCGGCACAAAGATCAAGGACACGCTTAGGCTGATGAGCAGCTGCGATAACAGAGGGTAATTGTGCCGCCCTGCCTTGTACAATAATGTCTCCGTTTCTCCAGCTACTAAGTTCTGTCAGGTTTTGATGACCAAGCTCTATTTCATAAGTCAAATCCGGCCAGAGACATGGAAAACACTTTACCCCCTCATCTGATAAGGATTGTAAAATCTCCTCTTCTGATCGTATATGAGGACGGAGCCTGACGGTCAACAAGCGAATCTGATTAATGCTTCTCCAATAGTCATCAATCATAAACCGGTCGGCCGAAAGAGGTTTCGCCTGCAGATATTGATTAACTTCTTTATAAAGCTCAGGTACTACGCCGGCAGCCGCCGCTCCTTCCGTAGGAAACGGAGGCCTGCTTCTTAACAAACCTCTCAGAACAGCATTAGCATAGCCACTTAAACCGCGATGTCCGTATTTCTTGACAAGATTAACACTTGTATTCACAACCGCTTGTTCCGGAACATGAGGCGAAAAATAGATTTGATAAGCGGCTAGGCGTAAAGCGTTTTTTAGCAAAGGATCCAAGTCCGAAAAGCTTTTCCTGCTAAAGGAACTCAAACATAAATCCAAGCCTATTCTCTGCGATAAAGTGCCATAATACAAGGCCGTGGCTAAATTCTTTTCACGACTGTCCAGCTTCGATTTTTCAATTAATGAGGAGAGAAGAAGCGTACTGTAAGCACCTGTAGTTTCCGTCTTGTAAAGAGCCTGCAAAGCCAAATCTCGTCCATCGGAAGCCGTTTTAAAGCGAATCGGAATACGTTTTGACATTTTATCCCAAAACCTCAGAACCTTGTATCCCCTGCCTATAATCACCGGCCGATAATCGCCTGGCTCCTTCCGCTTGAACTTCGATCAGCTGTAATAGAGAATGATTTTCATGGCCGCACAGAACATAGAGCTCACGTTTTCCGACACTAATGAATTGACCATACTCCATCCTGGACAAGTCTCTTTTGAGATCTTCACTTAAAATATCAAGACTTTGAGCTGAGGCACGGTGTATTTTGAAACGCTTACCCGCCAGATACGAAAAAGCACCCGGCCAAGGATAAGTCGCTCGTACTAAGTTGGCTATGCTTTGAGCATCC
>CAYFRY010000156.1:0-1867 GCA_964345665.1 uncultured Oscillospiraceae bacterium | reverse complement strand
GCAATTTCTGAAAGCGCTAAACTTAAATCCGGATAGTTAATGTTCCGGTCAATTTTTATCTTCTCCTGTGCGAACACTCCGCCATGGTCCAGTTCCGCATCCATACGCATCAGGCTCACACCGGTTTCCCGATCTCCGTTAAGCAAGGCCCACTGAATAGGGGCGGCCCCGCGGTAATAAGGAAGCAAAGACGCATGTAAGTTCAGCGCTTCGATTCTAGGTACTGCCAAAACATCTTCAGGCAAAATACGGCCATAAGCGCAGGTAAGTAAAAAATCCGGCTCCAATTCGCTTAAAGCTTCTCTTAAAACACCATCCCGGACCTTAGAAGGTTGCAGGACAGCAATCTTATTCGCTTGAGCTAGCGCTTTGACTGGTGTCGGATACAATTCTCTTTTTCGCCCTTGAGGTTTATCCGGCTGACTTACCACCGCTAAGACCTCAAAACGCTCATCTGCTATAAGTGCTTCCAAGGGCTTAACCGCAAATTCAGGCGTCCCCATATAGACCAGTCTAATCTTCTTCAAGCGCAAGATCCTCTTCTCTGACCAAATTGCCAATCACTTTATCTTTAAATAGAACACCGTCTAAATGGTCATTTTCATGGCAGATACAAACTGCAAGTAAACCTTCTGCCTCAAGTTCAAAATCTTCTCCCTTTTCATCCGTTGCTTTTACTTTTACTTTGGCAGGCCTACAAACTTCTCCGAACATACCGGGAATACTCAGGCATCCTTCCATCGCTGTCTGCTCACCTTCCCTCTCGGAAATCTCAGGATTAATAAACACCCGAAGACCTTTTCCATCGTGCATATCAATGACAAACATACGTTTCAACAAGCCGACTTGCGGAGCAGCTAATCCGATTCCATTCCCTGATGCATAGAGCGTGTCACCCAAATCTTCAATTTGTTCCAAAACACGCGGAGTAAGTTCTTTAACCGGCTTAGAAATCTTTTTCAGTGTTTCATCACCGTCATGTAAAATCATTCTGATGGCCATAGTTTCTCCCTAAGTTATTAGTAAGTATAATTGGATTATAAGCTTTTTAGCAGTAAATGAGCAAAACTCTGCCTTATCATCACTTATTAATAATCATTTCTTAATAGTTGCGAATCTTAATCAACTGCTCGGATATTTGCTTTCGTGCGGCCTCATTCAGTTGAGCCTGTTCTGCGAACTCATCCCATCTGGAAAGACTTATTTGAACCGCCTCAATCGCTAATTCCGCATCGGACTTTTTAACGCCCATACTTTTCGCCGAAGCGAGAAGGTCATCATAAAAAATATGATCTCTTTTTCCATTGACTGTCATTTGATGCGTTCCTGTCCACATACCATCAGAATTATAAGCGTAAGTCACATCATAAGCCGGGGCCAAGGACCATTTTCCGCTTCGGTTCATCAAGAATGAGATGTTTTTGACATGGTCATCCCGGTTTTTGGCAAGCACATTAAAAACCATTCGTCTGTAAAACTGATAAATCTCAGTATTGGAAATCCGTAGTTTTCTCATGACTCTAACCGCCTCTTCGTAGCTGTGTGCGCCGGCCTGATTAAAGTCAAAATGGGCTATTCCTCCGAGCGTCTGCATATGCCGCTTGTCCCCCGTTATAGAATCTCGGTCAAAGCGTCGGGTCATAAAATGCCTGCGATCCTTTTCAGCATAGAGACGACACTCACTCATCACAAGTCCGGCTTCTATAGCCATGAGATAGTATGCATATTCTATGCGTGTGTATTGGGGTACATCCTCCCCCTCTTTCTCCGCATTTTGGCTTACTCCGTCAAATTTAACAATCCAGTCCCCGTCACCCTTTCCGGCTTCAATCTGTCCGGATCTGATATCCCCGCTTTCTTCATTCCT
>CAYFRY010000155.1:0-3406 GCA_964345665.1 uncultured Oscillospiraceae bacterium | reverse complement strand
CTGAAAGCCCCTATTTAAGGGGCTTTCAGTTTTTAGTGAAAATATTTTGATACTTTTTTCGTTATAGATACAGTCGAAAGTTTTGTTCACGTGGGACCGTTTTTAGACTGCATGGAAGGAATAAAAGCAGACCCAAAGCCTAAAAGTCCTAAACCTAACGAAACTACAAGCCTCTCGAAGCTACAAACAAGCCTAAAAAAACAACAAGCCCAACAAAGCGGCAAACGTCACAAAGACTCAATTAAACGAATTACCCAGAGCCGGAATCAGCTGTTTTTTACGACTCATCACATTCGGCAAGAAGAACTTACCGGAATTTTCCGTGAGCTCCTGGTCAAAGGCATCGCCCAGTTCTTTAAGGTGAGATCCTGCGTAGTAAAGCCAAGTCCCTTCATTTTTGACGTCCGTCGCCATAAAGAGCAAGAGATCAAAACGTTGTTTCGGTAAAATATCCAACATGGTGTCGCACATTTTATCTAAAATCGGCTGCAATTCTTCAAGCTTCATCACAGAGACTTGAGCCACACCGACCTTGACCTCACCGAAGAAGAACTCCTTGAAGTCGGCAAATAACAAATCTTCCGGATTGTCGGACTTAAGCTGATGCGACAGGGAAAAGAGTTCTTCTGCCAACTTCTCCAAATCTTCTCCGGCGAATTCAGCCAACCACTGCGCAACCTCGATATCCTCTCGGGTACAAGTAGGCGACTTAAACTGCACCGTATCCGAAAGAATAGCACAAGCCATCATGCCCGCCGTACGAATAGTCGCCTCAATATCGTTCTCTCGGAACATCTTAGCAATAATTGTGGCCGTGCAACCGACCGTTTCGTTGCGGAATAAGATAGGCTTATTGGTTTGAATATCGCCTAAGCGGTGATGGTCAATGATACCCTTTACTTCCGCCTGTTCAAGACCGCGGACCGCTTGAGAACGCTCATTGTGGTCCACCAAAATAACCTGCTTGCGCTGCGGTTGCAACAAGTGATAACGCGCAACCATGCCGAGCACGTGATTGTGCCTATCGACAACCGGGTAGGAACGATAGCGTGAGCTCAACATGTCTTGGCGAATATCGTCCAAAGGCGCATTCTCATTGAAATAAATCAACTTGCCGTCTGACAAAACATCTTTAACCGGCAGACTCAGACGGGCTTTATTAATAGCCGAATAGGGATCCAGCGGCGTCGTAATCAGGACCATGTTTTCTTCGGCAAAACGGCGCTCCCATTTCAGACGCAACAAATCGCCTTCATCTTCTGAGATATAACACATGCAGAAACCGATTGCGTTGGCTCTAACCGCCCTGGAAATCTGCTCTTCCACCAAAAGCTCTGCGAAAACCAAAGCACCTTCCTCAATCGGTTGAGCCGACCTACCCGACCAAGCGAAGGGGATGAACAGATTCTCATCCATCTTCGCACTGCAACGACCATCCAAACCCTTTAATAAAAGACGAGTATTCACCAATCGCGGTTCCGTAATATCACTTTGATATAAGAGACTGGCAAAATGACCTGCAGAAATAACGCCTATCAAAACACCGTCATCATTAACCACCGGCATGGATTTATTACCGGAGGCGGACATTTCTTCCCAAGCCTCCCAAAGCGGCGTGTCCTTATGCAGGGGTATAACTTTATCGTAGTCAAGGTCACGTAACTGTACGCGCACATCACGAATCTCGGGCGGTTCTTCCGTTCCGAAGCGTTTCAAGACCCACGAAGTCTCCGAGTTGAGCGGACCGCCTCGAACGGCTAAAACATGCTCTCCTTTTCGAGTAAAAAACTCTTCCGCCGCCAATGCGGAAACCACCGAATCCGTATCCGGGTGAAGATGTCCACAAATTAATGTAATTGCCATTTCTAACTCCTTAATACACTTTTTAGGTCAAACTTATCATCCTAAAATGAGCCGTCCAAAACACTCCGGCCTATGAAAATCCGGATTCTCAGTAGAGCCGGGAGACCACATCGCATAATGTATAAACTCCGTCGCATCCCCGCACTTATAAAAATTAGCCTTAAAACTTCGACCTTTTTCCAAAACAGCTGATTCTCCATAAAGGTCCGTAATAAAATCATCAGGGATCACAAAACGCACCCTCCACCAGCCTAAGTCATATTGTCCGACTGGGTCAATATCCTGGTCTACTTCAATTAAAAAACGATGAAAAGTTCCGGGATCCATTTCTCGGCGGTTCGAACGCCCACGCCCCAACTTCAAATGAAGAAAACCATGAGGATTAAACTCGAAGTTTAGATAACCTTCCTCTTGCCCCGGAGCAAAATCAACAAAAAATTCCAAACAGGAATCCAAATAAATATCACCGTTATGGTATTCACAATCCGCACGCAGAGCCTGATAAGCCCCTTCCTTGCTGGCTAACTGGACAAACAAGGCCTGATCCGGCGCATAAGCGATGCGCGCTTCGGTCTCAGGCCGAAAATCATTTTCAGGCCAAGGATACTGATCAATAGGACAAACCGCAAAATTCTCTACTTGATCAAAGGCTTCTTCTGCGGACACTTGGGGAATACGTACAGAAAGCATGCACTACCTCTTTATTTTTTATATTCTTAATTATGGCAAAATTTTTGAGCTTTTCCTATACTGGGGTGGCGAGAATTCACGTTTGAAACGTTTGGCCAAAAGAAAAGGGACAGAAAGAAGGATAAGCATGTCACAAGAAGCTGAAAAAGATTTTATGCTGCAGTTTTTAACAGAACAGATTCAAATTGCCAGTGTCAAAGGAGAGCCGGAAAGTTCCGCCCCATTCGGTGTAAAAACCGTGGAAGCCTTGGAGCATTTCCTTTCTAAAGCGGAAGCGGACGGCTTCAGAACCAAGCGTTACGACGGTTACGCAGGGGTAATTGAGTGGGGCCCCGAAGATCAAAATGTTATTGCGGGTGTTTGTCATTTAGATGTCGTTCCTATCGGTGAGTGGAGTAGCGGATTTGAACCCAAATTTGAAAACGGACGTGTTATCGGACGCGGAAGCCTTGACGATAAGGGACCTGCCGTGGCCATTTATACGGCCATGAAACGTCTGAAAGAGACCGCATATCCGCTTAAAAGCACCGTGCAGTTGATTCTCGGTTTAGATGAAGAGTCCGGTTCACAATGTATGAAGTACTACTGCAAACACGCACCCATTTTACCGACTGCGGCCTTTACTGCCGACGCGGACTTTCCTGTCATCCATGCGGAAAAAGGCATCATCCATTTCCGAATCGATTTTTCAGGGCAGGGCCAGAAGCCGACCGAGACAATACGTCTCATTGAGGCAAGTGCCGGCACCAGGGCCAATGTCATTCCGGGGCAATGTCATCTGGTCTGGCAAAACGCTTCGGGAGAAATAACACAAGAGCTTGTCGAAGGCATTATGGGCCACGCATCGATGCCC
>CAYFRY010000154.1:0-3431 GCA_964345665.1 uncultured Oscillospiraceae bacterium | reverse complement strand
CAAGCTGAAAAGCCTGATTGAAGCAGGAAATAAGTATGACTTGGTTATTGCAATCGGCCCGGTGGTCATGATGAAGTTTGTTTCCGAGCTGACTAAAGCCTACGGTATCAAAACACTTGTCTCACTTAATCCCATTATGATAGACGGAACCGGCATGTGTGGAGGCTGTCGTGTCACCGTAGGAGGAGAGATTAAATTCGCTTGTGTAGACGGACCGGAGTTTGATGGCCATGAGGTAGATTTTGACGAATTAAATCTGCGTAATGCGTTTTATAAAAAACAAGAGCAAGAAGCGAACCACGTTTGCCGTATTGGCCTTGACAAAGGAGCTCAAAAATGATTAAACCCAACATGCAAGCCCAAAAAACAGAAATGCCCGTACAAGACCCTCTTGTGCGCAATAAAAATTTCTTTGAGGTCGCTACCGGCTACACTGAAGAAATGGCCATCAATGAAGCGAAACGCTGCCTTCACTGTAAACACCAACCTTGTGTGAAGGGTTGCCCCGTCCGCGTCCAAATTCCGGAATTTATTAAATTGGTCGCACAGGGAGAGTTTGAAGCAGCTTATCAAAAGGTTGCCGAAACAAATGCTTTACCGGCAGTCTGCGGTCGTGTCTGTCCTCAAGAAACTCAGTGTGAAGGCGTTTGTGTACGTGGAGTTAAGCACGAACCGGTCGGTATCGGGCGTCTGGAACGTTTTGTAGCGGACTGGTATCGTGAAAACATAGGTGAAAGCATCACTCCTACTCCCTCTAATGGTCATAAAGTGGCGGTTATAGGTTCCGGTCCTGCCGGCCTGACCTGCGCGGCCGACCTGGCCAAACTCGGCTATGAAGTCACGGTTTTTGAAGCATTTCACGTTGCCGGCGGTGTTCTGGTCTATGGAATTCCCGAATTCCGTCTCCCCAAAGCGATTGTTCAAAAGGAAATTGACAAGCTGATAGAAATGGGGGTTACCATTAAAAAAGATATGGTTATCGGCCGAATCCTTTCCATTGACGAATTAATGAAAGAGGAAGGCTTTGAGGCCGTTTTCATAGGTTCAGGTGCAGGTCTTCCCTCCTTTATGGGCATTCCGGGAGAATCGTTAATTGGTGTTTATTCTGCCAATGAATACCTGACCCGCTCTAATCTGATGAAAGCCTATGACGATAATTATCACACCCCTATTCGCAAGTCTAAAAACGTCGCTGTTGTCGGCGGTGGTAACGTAGCCATGGACGCCGCTCGTACGGCTAAGCGTCTCGGAGCCGAAAACGTTTATATTGTTTATCGTCGTGGTTTTGAAGAAATGCCAGCACGTTTGGAGGAAGTCCATCACGCTCAAGAAGAGGAAATCCTCTTCCACAACTTGACGAACCCGGTCCGCATCCTCGGCGATGAAAGAGGGCAGGTCACCGGTATGGAATGCATAAGAATGGAACTGGGTGAAGCCGATGCTTCCGGCAGACGTCGTCCCATTGCTGTTGATGGATCTAATTTTGTCCTTGAGGTAGATACCGTCATCATGTCCATAGGAACAAGCCCCAACCCCCTGATTAAGAGCACAACCAAAGGCCTTGACGTCAATAAGTGGGGTTGCATTATTGCCAAAGACAACGGGGCAACTTCTCGAGAAGGCGTTTTCGCAGGCGGTGATGCCGTAACGGGTGCCGCAACCGTCATTTTGGCCATGGGTGCAGGAAAAACCGCTGCAGAAGGCATACACGAATATATTCAAAGTAAAGCCAAGTAAATCTTAGGCTCGGTTTTGCCAATCAAAAAAGAGAGCAACGATCTGAAAACAAAAGCTGCTCTCTTTTATTTTGATAGAAAAGTTTTTATAGCGGTGTTCGACCTATCTATTTTCTTCTCAACAATTCGGCATAAGAAGGTAAAGGCCAATAATCGGAAGGTATTAAAACCTCGCAACGGTCCACAGGCCGACGTAAGGCTTGCATCTCCTTAAATATTATTCCATGATAGGACTTCGCTTTTTCACTCAGATCGGCTTCTGCTTCTGTTTCAAGATAACGCTTGCGCAAGTTTTGATCCGCTACGGTCATTTCTTGTAAAAGTGCCGTGATTTCCGAGAGTAAATCTTTCGCCACTTTTTGTTCGATTCCTATACGTTCAGAGGCCTCTATGTCCCGTGCCAAAGCACCGATATAGCGGATAATGGCAGGTCTGATTTGGCGAGACATCATATCCAATGCCGTTCTGCACTCAATACCTAAGACCAAACAGTAATTTTCAAGTAAAATGTCGCAACGGGAAACCGATTCCAAAGGACTGAGAACGCCCTCGCTCTCAAAAAGATCAATAAACTCTTGATCTTTCATATGTAAAATGGCTTCCACTGCATCTTCGACAACAGAAAGGCCTCTCCTGCGAGCTTCTTCAGGCCATTCATCAGAATAATTATCTCCTGAATAGAGAATACGCTCATGCTTTTCCATCAATTCGCGAATCAACTCATCCGCCCGTGTCTCAATGTCCTCACAGTTCTCCAATTCATCCGCCAGCTCTCCCAATGTTTTGGCAATGATAGTATTCAGAATAAAACAAGGACCGGCTATGTTTAATGAAGATCCGCACATGCGGAATTCAAAACGATTGCCCGTAAAAGCGAAGGGAGAGGTCCGGTTTCGGTCTGTAGGATCCACGGTCAGAACAGACATCGAATCAACGCCCAAATTAGTACAGGCCAGATTTTTGGAGACATAGGTTCTGCCTTCTTTAATAGACTGCAGAATATCATATAGCTCTTTTCCGATGGCAATAGACAATATAGCGGGCGGAGCTTCATGAGAACCCAGACGATGCTCGTTAGAGGCTGTGGCAACCGATAAAGTCAAATAATCCCCGTACCGATCTACTGCGGCAATCACTGCGGCTAAAATCAAAAGGAACTGTTTGTTATCACAGGGACAGCTCCCCGGCTCCAAGAGGTTTTCGCCGTCATCCGTCGCAATAGACCAGTTGATATGTTTACCCGATCCGTTTATATCCGCATAAGGTTTTTCATGTAATAATAAAACCATACCGTGGCGTTCTGCGATTTTTTTCATCATTTCCATTACAAGCATGTTGTGATCCACCGCAACGGAGCTGGGATCAAAAATAATCGCCAATTCATGCTGGGTAGGAGCCACCTCGTTGTGGCGCGTTTTCGCAGTGATGCCGAGATGCCAAAGCGTCTCATCCAATTCTTGCATAAAGGCCAAGACGCGAGGATGAATGGAAGCATAATAATGATCTGAAAGTTCGACTCCGCGCGGAGGACGAGCTCCGAATAGCGTGCGTCCGCATGCCATAAGATCCGGCCTTTTTTCATAAACATCTTTATCAACAAGGAAGTACTCCTGCTCGGGCCCTACCGTACTGATAATCATTTTGGATTGTTTGTTCCCCATAGCTCTCAAAAAGCGCATACCTTGTCTGGAAAGC
>CAYFRY010000153.1:2078-3466 GCA_964345665.1 uncultured Oscillospiraceae bacterium | reverse complement strand
TAAAGCTGGGCATGGCAGCATTCACGTCCGCTACCAATCTGTCCAGTCGTTCTTTTATACTTTGAGGCGGTAAAGGAGAGCCCGATTCATCCTTAAATTGATCCGGATTCAAAACAAATTTCGCGCTGACAAAAACATCCTTGCCCTCATCTTCTCCCCAGACCATAGAGTCCGCTACGATTCCGCTACGATTGAGTAAATATTCCACTTCTTCCGGGAAAACCTTTTTACCATTAGGCAAAACAATCATCGACTTCACACGACCCGTGATAAAGAGACAGCCTTTTTCACCGATACGACCGATATCACCCGTATGCAGCCAACCCTCCTCATCAATGGAACTGCGATCAATCGTTCCGTCATCCTTTAAATAGCCCTCAGAAACAATATCGCCACGCACCAAAATCTCGCCCTCTTCACCGGGGTATTCATTGTCAATGGCAATTTCCGTATCCGCAATCGGATGCCCTACCGAACCGGCCAAAAAGACACGGTGATTACATCCGGCACTTACGGGCGAGGTTTCTGTCATGCCGTAACCTTGCAGCACATCCACCCCGATGTCATAGAAAAAACTGATTATTTCAGGATTAATCGGTGCTGCCCCACAGATGCCGTGAGCAAACTCGCCGCCGAAAGCAGCTAAAATCTCTTTAAACAGTTTTCTTCTGATATCGATGCCCACTTTTCTGAGCGCACGGCTAATCCTTATGCCTGTTTTAACTTTCTTTTCTTTTCCGCTGCGCCTAATCGCATCCTGAATCTTTTTATAAAAACTTTCAAAAATAAGGGGAACCCCGATAATAATCTGAATCTTATACTCGACCATGTTTTGTTGAATATAGCGCAGGCCATTATTTTGGCAAACCGTGCCGCCATAAAAAAAAATCATGAGTAAGCCGCAAGTGTTTTCGAAGGTATGATGGAGAGGTAAAATAGACAAACTGCGAAGGCCCGGTTTCCAGTGCACGACGCGTGCCAAGCCGCTCACCTCCGCACAGAAATTACCGTGCGATAGCATAACACCTTTAGCCATGGCTGTGGTTCCGGAAGTATAAAGCAAGCTGCAGAGGGCGTCGCGGTCAATTTCCGCGTCTAAATAACGCCTGTCTCCCGAAGACAATACTTCTTTACCTTCGGCAAGTGCACGTCCCAAGTTTGTAAAAACCGCGCCAAAGGCTTCCTCTTCAGCGTTTTTCGCAGGGGCATCCATATTAATGAAAAGCTTGATAAAGGGAGTCTGTGGGGCCAAACGCAACATCATTTCGTGAAAATTTTGTCCGTAAAAAATGGCGGACGGTTTACTGCGCTTCAGTAAGTCAAGCACCTCGCCTTCCGGTAAAAGGCGATCCAAAGGGACCGAAACACCCAAGCCACAGATAATTGTC
>CAYFRY010000153.1:0-2068 GCA_964345665.1 uncultured Oscillospiraceae bacterium | reverse complement strand
GTTTATCTTTTAAACCACGAGAAATTAAATAGGTGCCGAGAGCCTCCATTTCATCGGCAAAACGGCGATAGCTTATGGTGGTTACCTCATCCTTAATATTTTCTTTAAACATGAAAGCGGGTTCATCGGGGTAACGATGAATAGTGCGGTAGAGCATCTCTCGCAAATCGTGGAAATCCGGCACATGCTTAAAATAAGATTTGGTAATCATTTTTTCCATACGGTTTCTTCTCCCTCACACTTAGCCATTCAAGAAATGACTCTGATAAACTTGATTAAAACAATTTCTCTTCTTTACAATAATTCAACGATACGGTCTAAGATGCGTTCGGCGGCCTCCCGCTTACTCATTAACGGAAGAGCTTCAACCCTCTCTGCATCGATTATACTTAGAATATTGGTATCCACAGCGAATCCGGCACCTTTTTCTGCCAACGAGTTGGCACAGATCAAATCCAGCTTTTTCGTTTCCAGTTTTTTCTTCGCATTGACCAGAAGGTTCTCTGTCTCCATGGCAAAACCACAAAGAATCTGTCCTTCTCTTTTGCTTGCCGCCACGGCGGCCAAAACATCTTCCGTACGCTTAAGCTCTAAAATAGTGTGCTCGGAACTCGTCTCTTTTTTGATTTTCTCATTGCTTACATGGACAGGTGTAAAATCGGCCACGGCGGCCGCCATAATTAAAACGTCTGCTTCTTTCATCGCAGCTTTCACGGCGGATGACATTTCTGCAGCGCTTTGAACCTTATGAAGCTCGACCTGAGTAGATATTGACAAGTCAACCGGTCCGGAAATCAAGCAGACTTCAGCACCTCTTGCCAGTGCCGCTTCCGCTAAAGCATAGCCCATCTTACCACTGGAATGATTTGTAATATATCTTACAGGATCAATTTTTTCTTGAGTAGGTCCTGCCGTAACGACAACGCGTCGTCCTTTCATATCTTGAAGATTTTCAACTTGTATCTCCTTCTGCATCTCTTTTTTTAAGCGGACCACAATTTCCTCAAGATCAGGCATTTTTCCACGTCCGACATCGCCACAGGCCAAAAGACCTTCCGCTGCTTCCATGACCACCCAACCGCGCCTTTTTAAAATTTCAAGGTTAGCTTGAGTTGCCTCATTTTCGTACATATGCGTGTTCATAGCCGGCACAATCATCTTCGGGCAAGTCGCAGCCAGTACAATATCCGTCAGCATATCGTCCGCTAATCCGTGGGCTATTTTCGCTAATAAATTGGCAGAAGCCGGTGCAATCAGCAAAAAGTCTGCCGCCTTAGCTAAATCTATATGGGGAATCATACCGGCGGGAGCGGAATCAAAACTGTCGCTCCAAACCCTCTGTTTGGACATCGTCGCCAAGGCTTCTTTCGTTACAAAATGAGAAGCGCCCTTTGTGATGACGGGATGAACGTTTAAGCCTTCTTTTACTAACAAAGATACCAAGGCAGGCATTTTATAGGCGGCGATACTGCCTCCTGCACCCAAAATAATCGTCTTACCATTTAAAAGCATTTTTATCAGTCCCCTATAAAAGCATGGGCTAAACCCGAAAGCGTCCGCTCCCGTGGACTCTTGACCCGATTTTCAATTGAACTCATTCTAAAACATTATGAGTGCTTGTCAATTTCAAAGCTTTTACTTAGAATTATGCTATCCATTATCCAAGATTTACAGCGCGGTATCCTTTGGGAACGGCAGCAGGAGGTAAAGATGGGATTTAAAAAAGCAAATGTGCTTTCAAGGGCCGATCAGAAAAACAAACTCAGAAAACAAGTTCTTTTTTCTCTCTTCGTAGCCATCATTATTTTACTCAGTTTCACCCCTCTCGGCTTTATTCAACTGGTTTTTATTAAAGCGACGACCGTTCATATTCCGGTCATATTGGGCGCCTTATTGTTGGGGCCTGCCTATGGAGCCGCCTTGGGTGCCGTTTTCGGACTTTGTTCACTGATTAACAACAGCATTAATCCCAGTCTGCTCTCCTTTTGTTTCTCACCCCTCATCCCGGTACCCGGAAGCGAAACAGGCTCATTATTAGCCTTGATGATTTGTTTTTTGCCTCGTATAC
>CAYFRY010000152.1:3083-3548 GCA_964345665.1 uncultured Oscillospiraceae bacterium | reverse complement strand
CATGCGATCACTTACTATAAAAGACATTGCGCAAATTGCAGGAGTTTCCTATGCAACGGTCTCACGTGCACTTAACAATGCGGAAGACATCAGCGAAGAAACACGTAGACGTATCTTAGATATTTGCGAAACGGAAGGCTTTAGACCGAACAAGCTGGCACGCGGACTGATTTCGCGAAAAACACATGTATTGGGTTTAATCATACCCGATATCAGCAACCCTTTCTATTCCGAACTCGCACTCGGAATCGAAGTTCACGCCCGCTCAAAAGGATACCATGTTATGCTCTGTAATAGCCTTCACGACCCTAACCTCACGCCGGAGCTTTTTCGATTTCTCTTAGGGCAACAGGTTGACGGCATTATTATGGCCGGCTCATGCAGTAGGCCTCATGACTGGCTACAAAAATATCAAAACAGTATTCCTCTCGTCATGTTAGGTGATTCCACCACAGAAGATTGTAG
>CAYFRY010000152.1:0-2952 GCA_964345665.1 uncultured Oscillospiraceae bacterium | reverse complement strand
GCACAAGAAGATTCTCTATTTTGGCATGAGAGAACACGGCAACAGTCACAGGCATCGCTTTAACGGATTTAATCGGGCCACAGAAAGCAAAGGGCTGGAGCTGGAAGTGTGCATCAACCCTCATGACTATTCCTCACTCGAATATGGATATGAGCTGGCCTCTTCGCTATTCAGAAAGTCTTTCGATTTCAGTGCTGTTTTCGCCGCTTCGGACTCTTTAGCTTTGGGATTCATTCAGGCGGCAGATGAGTTCGGTATTCATATTCCTGAAGATCTTTCACTTCTAGGTTTTGACAACATCGTTTATACCGCATTGCCAAAGATTAAACTCTCCACTATTGACCAAGAAAAAAAACTACAGGCCTCTACGGCCGTGGACCTGTTAATTGAACTTATCGAAACAACGAATCCTTTTGCCTTTACTCATAAATTAATCCGAACTAGACTGATTGAACGAGATTCCTGCAAGCCGTTTGTCCAATAGATTTTAAAAAATGCCGATGCTTCATGCTAAGCTCGGCATTAATTCTGATTTCATTGCAAGAGTATGATTACTTACCACTGACAAAAACCTTTGAAAGTAAGTTTGACACACTTTTAATTTAAGCATTTAAATCAAAGATTCACCCAGCGATTTCCCTCCAATTAAATGCACATGAAGATGCATGACCGTTTGACCTCCGTCCGGCCCGCAATTGTTAATCAATCTAAAACCTTTATTAAGCCCTTCAGATTTGGCAACGGCTTCAGCCGCGCGATTGATAGCCGCCAAAACGAGGCCTGCCTCTTTCGGATGATCGTTCAGCTCCAAAATGTTGGAAAAATGCTTCTTCGGCACCAAGAGCACATGCGTCGGTGCGACGGGATGCAGGTCTCTGAAGGCCAAGATTTCCTCGTCTTCGTAGACTTTTGTGCTGGGGATCTCACCGTTAATTATTTTACAAAAAATACAGTCCGACATCTTTTCTTCTCCTCTCAACGCATTCATGCTTCAAGAATCTGCTTCTTTACCTCCTCCAAGGCCGCATCCAGCTTAGCCGGGTTTTTACCACCCGCCTGGGCCATCTCGGGACGGCCACCGCCGCCACCACCGGTAATTTGAGCCGCCGCTTTGACAAGTTTTCCTGCATTAAAGCCTTTCGCTACTGCCTCGGGCGATAACATAGCAATAAAGGAAACTTTGTCCTCATCACGCTTGGCCAAAACGACAATCGCCGGAGCCAACTTATCGCGCAAACGGTCAGCCATGTCGCGCAGAGCATCGGCCGAATCCGCCTTGACTTCTGCTACCAGGACCTTAAGCTCTCCCAATCCAACTGCGGAAGCAAGCAAACTGTCCGCTTGACCCGCCGCCATTTTGCTTTCCAAGGCAGCCAGTTCCTTGTCCTTGGCTTTAAGCTCTTTTTGTAGTTGCTCCGTTTTGGACTCCACATCGTGACGTGAGCTCTTGAGGCCTTGAGCAATGGCGTCCAAAATACGCTCGCCTTCGCTGACAAAAGCCATGGCACCCGAACCGGTCACCGCCTCGATACGCCGGATGCCCGAAGCGATGGAAGACTCCGCCAATATTTTGAACAGACAAGCCTGAGAACTTCTCTGAAGGTGCGTACCGCCGCAAAGCTCACGACTGGCCTCGTCCACCTCTACCACGCGTACCTGATCACCGTATTTTTCATCGAAGAGTGCCATCGCACCGCTGCTTTTGGCCTCGCTAATACTCATGACCTTCGTTGAAACAGGATGGTCACCCAGAATGGCACGGTTAACAATGTCTTCAACTTTACGCATCTCTTCTTTGGTCATAGCCTGGAAATGATTGAAGTCAAAGCGCAGACGCTCCGGTGAAACCATGGAGCCTTTTTGGTTGACATGGCTGCCCAAGACCTCTTTCAATGCTTTATGCAAAAGATGCGTCGCAGTATGATTTCTCGCAGTAGCCATCCGCAACTTGCGGTCAACAGACAGCTTGAGTTCTTGGCCCGCTGCAAGTTTACCCTGCTTAATCGTCGCATGGTGCAAGTAGACATTTTCAGGCGTTTTCGTCGTATCGTTGACGAGAATATCCAGGCCGTCAGCCGTGATACTGCCCTTATCGCCCACTTGTCCTCCGGCATTCGCATAGAAGGGCGTTTTTTCAAAAATCAAGGTAACGTCCATACCTGCAACCGCGTCATCCAGTTTTATGTTCTGTCCCTCTTCATCCTGAGCCAGAATCATTTTGACCGAAACACTTTCTTCCAAGCTGTCATAGCCGGTAAAAAGCGTAGCCGCCATGGTTTTAACTTCATCAGGCAAAGCAGAGCCGCCCCATGCGGTAGACACTTTATCAAGTGTTGCGCTGCGTGCTTTCTCTTTCTGCGCTCGCATCTCTTTCCTGAAACCTTCCTCATCAATGCTGAAGCCCGCTTCCGCGGCAATTTCTCTGGTCAGATCCAAAGGGAAGCCGTAAGTGTCATGTAAACGGAAAACCTCTGTCCCGGCCAACGTAGTCAGACCATCCTTTTTCAGGTTATCCAAGAAACTTTCCAGCATAGCTTGACCTTGGGCAACCGTCTGGTTGAAGCGCTCTTCTTCTGTCGTAATTACTTTTAAGATAAAGTCACGATTTTCTTCCAAATTCGGATAAGCCTCTTTGGAGTTTTTAATAACAACCGGCGCCAAACGGCTGAGGAAGTTTTTCTCTATTCCCAGAAGCCGTCCGAATCTGGCGGCACGACGTAAAAGGCGTCTCAGAACATAGCCTCGCCCTTCATTCGAAGGCAAAATTCCGTCCGAAATCATCATCGTGGTGCTACGGATGTGGTCCGTAATGACACGAATAGAGACATCTGTCTTCTTATCTTTGCCATAAGTCACTCGAGCCATCTCACAAACGGTATCTAAAACCGCTCTGACCGTGTCTACTTCAAAGAGATTGTCCACACCCTGAGAAATACAGGCTACACGCTCGAG
>CAYFRY010000151.1:0-3639 GCA_964345665.1 uncultured Oscillospiraceae bacterium | reverse complement strand
AGCGCGGAAGATCCGGACGCTTCGGACCAGCATTATCTGGAGACCATCAACAAGGAGTCGTTGGAAGTGTTGGAACACGCGAAATTGGAAGCGTCTTTGGCCGAGGCCAAGGTGGGCGAATCCTATCAATTCATGCGTATGGGCTATTACTGTGTGGACAGCGCGCACAGCAAGCCGGGTCAGTTGGTCTTCAACCGTTCCGTGACACTGAAAGAGAGCTACAAACTGCCTACGGCTTAGGATGGGATTCGGTCGGCAGACACAGAACTCAGCTTGAGCCTCGCGACTGCCTACGGCGGCTTAGGACGCTGCTTCGGCTGATGGTCTCAGCTTGAGTAGCGGCGCTACCGAAACTGAAACAAGGGAGCTTTTAGACATGAAATCGTACCGAAAAGAACTTTTCTTCAACATCCCCCGACGTAGAGGCCTCGTGAACATTACGAACGAGGTCCAGCACTGTATTGATGAGAGCGGCATCCAAGAAGGCCTCGTCCTCGTTAACGCCATGCACATCACGGCTTCCGTTTTCATCAACGATGACGAAAGCGGCCTGCATGCCGATTTTGAGGACTGGCTCGAAGGTCTGGCGCCGGAAAAGCCCTACGACCGCTACCGTCACAACGGCTACGAAGACAATGCGGACGCCCATCTCAAGCGCTCTGTCATGGGCCGCGAGGTGGTCTGCGCCATCACGCGCGGCGAACTGGATTTCGGCCCTTGGGAGCAGATTTTCTATTATGAGTTCGACGGTAAGAGAAATAAGCGGGTGCTGGTGAAGATTATCGGGGACTAGGCGGGTGGCCTAGTCCTTTTTTATGGTACAGGAATATCGTTGAATCACAATCAATCAGAGAAAAGCACAAATGAAAGCTCCTAACAAAAGCCAAGCCCCTTTACTCCCCCTCCCCGTTCACCTCTTCCCTGTATTTTTTAGCGTCCTTAATAAAACTCCAAATCATCAGAATCATGATCAAACCGATCGGGAAGGCACTGATAATGCTCACACTCTGAATATTGCTCATCGAACTTTCGCTAAAAACCAAAGCGATGGGTAAAACAATCAACAAGAGACACCACAGCAGTATGATGCCCGTGTGAGGCCTCTCCTTCTCGTCCAAGCGCTTATAGCTATAACAGGCCGCCGTATAGGCAATGGCATCAAAGCTTGTCGCATAAAACGCAATCATACAGAGCAAAATCCAGACAAGGATAAAATCACTTCCCGGCATGGTCCTTACGATACTCACAATCAGCGCATACATGTCGCCGCTTCCCTCATACTGAGCAACAAAATCAGCCACCCCGTTCGTCTGAAGACCGAGACTGTGGTTACCGAGAACGATGAAAGAGACAATGGTCGAACCGACACCGAAGACATAACCACCCAGAAGTGTTTGTCTAACCGTACGCCCACGGGAAATGTTCCCGATAAAGAAGGGCGCCGCAATACACCAGACCATCCAATAGGCCCAATAGTAAATCGTCCAATCCTGCGGAAAGCTGTTACTGCGAGCCGGGTCCATATACGTACTCAGCCCGATAAAATTTTGAAACATTTTTCCCAAAGACTGCACACCGTTTTCAATGATGAAACGGCCCTGACCTCCAACCAAGGTCACGAGTATCAGCAGCCCGAAGAACATATAAATACAGAGCTTGGCCAAGAAATTGATTCCCTTAAAACCATGTAGAACGGCATAAGTATAAACTGCACAAGTAATCAACAAAATCACAATCGTCACCGCCGTTCGACTGAGACGGATACCGAAAAGCATCACCACAATCTCTGCCATTAAAGGCGTCGCCACCGAAAAAGTTGTCGCCGTACCCGCCAGTAGCGCAAACAAAGCGAAGAGATCAATCACCCTGCCAAGCCAGCCATGCGCACGCCTCTCACCGAGCACCGGAAGACAGGCTTCCGAATAACGCTGCTTCGTCCGCTTCCTGCAATACAGCATGAAAGCGAAAGCCACCGCCAGAACAAGGTAGAAAGCCCAGGGAATAAAACTCCAATGGAAGAGAGGAAACACACCCGCCCACTCCATGATGTTTCCGCCCATCTCCGCGACATACGGATTACTCGCGTACATCACCCACTCGGCGAAACGATAAAATAGAAGGTCTGCCGCCCGTCCACAGGTAAACATCATGCTGCCCCATGTGAAAAAATTATACTTCGGCTTTTCATGAGGGTCTCCGAGCACAATATCTCCGTATTTTGAAACGGAAAGAAAAATCGAAACGATGAGCACCCCCAGACCGATTATCAGGTAATAACTACCCAAGGTGTCGCCAAAGAAAAAGCGCACCTGAGAAATGACGGCATTCGCCTGATTCGGAAAGATAAACAAATACACCGCCAAAACAGCAATCAGAATAAACGGCACCAGTGTAAGCACCCAGTCGATACGACTCTTGTCCGCAATTTTACTTTTACCCATCGTTTTAAACCTCTCCCATTTCTTCAAGTGCATAGCGATAATAATCTTTGGCAAAACGATACTGCCGTAAGGAATACTCCCCGAACTCGACGCCAAGGTTGCGCTTGAATTCACACCAGTTAGACCAAAGCAGTCCGCAAGCCGCGACATAGGCGTAAATTTTAGCCCGAGTCGCACGATTGCATTGGCCCTTAAAATAAAGATCAATCAGCCTGTCGATCTGTTTTTTGTTATATAAGCTGTAGATACTGAACATGGCCAAGTCCACATGCGGGTCTTGCATGCCTGAGTACTCCCAATCGGTCAGTTGGAGTTTCTCTTCTCCTTCCGCCTGATAAAACAAAAAGTTGTCCGGTACGGCATCGATGTGGGTCAGACAATAGTCTTTTTCCATGTTATCAATTAACGGCTTCAGGCTCAAAACTCGGGCCTTGGTGCGACTATAATCCTTATATATCGATGGCTGACCGTTCCATAGCGTTTCGTAAAACTCAATTTGGCCGAAAAGGTCAAAATCATGAGGGACCGTTAAGCGCATATCATGAAAGGCCCTTAGCTTATCCATGCAACGCTCCAAGTCTACCAAACTATTCGGATCGCAGACTCGGGTTTCATGCAAATACTTCGTGATTTTAAATCCGTTCTGCGGATTCATGTACAAAGGCTCATCACAAAGCCCGAGACCTCGGATCGTGCGAAAAACTTCCGCTTCTTGTTTACGGTTAATCAACTTATCCGTCCCTTCTCCGGGTATTCTCATAATGTACTTTTCATCCTGTACACTGAAAAGAAAGGAGCGGTTAGTCATCCCTTTTTTCAAAACCGAAATGTTGACAATATCTTCCGCTTCCACTTGAAAGCGTTCTGCAATCACGTCCAAAGCATCCGACTTCAGATGGTTTGACTCTCCATCCAACTCTCTCAGCTGCTCATAAGTATTGATTTCCACTACACGCGGCGCACTTTCAACACGCGCAGGAATCCTCATCTTGTCCCCTTTATAAAGCACATGTTCCCAGAAATCCTCATCGTGCCGGCCGCTCGCAGCCTCTTTGTTCAAAATTTTACGAATTTCTTTCGAGTCTTCTTCCACAAGGTAGCTGATGCCGAGCATCACATTACCTTTCTCGTGCTCTCCGGTCTTCACCAGCTCCAACTTCCGATTAACCCGAACATCCGAGTCCTTGTCTAGGCAATC
>CAYFRY010000150.1:0-3687 GCA_964345665.1 uncultured Oscillospiraceae bacterium | reverse complement strand
GCGTCCATGCCGTTTAAGCGGATGGCCATCAGCAGCGCGGCCAGCTGGTAATCCGGAATTTCTCCACACACATAAGCTTTAATCCAGTAAGAAATCTCCTCCTGACTTAAGTTCTCTCCATGCTTTTTTTTGTGGATTAAATCGAGCATTCTCATGGCGCTACCTCCTAAAAAGGGCAAAACAGACTACAAGTGATTCAGATAATCACTTTTTAAATTCAAGCCCGAAAAATGATGTTGACGCATCACCTCATAAGCAACAATGGCCACTGAGTTACTGAGGTTGAGCGAACGGTAACCTTCACGCATGGGAATTCGAATACAGCGCTCCTTATGTACTTGCAAAAGAGACTCCGGAAGGCCCTTGGTCTCTTTGCCGAAAACTAAAAGACAATCTTCAGGGTAACTTACTTCAGTATAAACGTGATCGGCTTTCGTGCTCGCATAAAAAATACTTCCCTTATAGGAACGAAGCAGCTCGTCCAGATTGTCCCAAAGCTGTAGGTCAAGATCGTACCAATAATCAAGTCCCGCACGCTTCACGTGCTTGTCATCAAGACGGAAGCCCAAGCGCCCGCAAAGATGAAGTTTGGCACCCAAAGCGACGCAAGTGCGGGCGATATTACCCGTGTTCGCGGGAATTTCGGGCTCATGTAAACAGATTTCTAGAGGCATAGTTTTTCCTTCGCAATAATTTCTAGTTTTTTCAAACGATGGTGCATTCCCGACTTTCCCACGGCTTGACTCAACTTCGACCCGAGTTCCGCAAGAGAAAGGCCGGGATAATCTAAGCGCAGCTCAGCCGTTTCACGTAAATCTTCGGGCAAAAAGGAAAAACCTTTCTGATCTTTCAATTTTTGTAACAGATCCATTTGCCTGGCTGAAGAATTCGCAATCCGCTTGGCATTGGCCTGGTCACAGTTAACTGCGCGGTTGACGCTGTTGTTCACATCTTTGTACACGCGTTCCGATTCAAAATCCAAAACCGCCGTTGAAGCCGCCATTAAACTCAAAAGAGTCGAAATATGATCGGCATCCTTAAGATAAAGTACGTTATATCCGTAGCGTTTAATCAAGCCTACCGTCAGCTGATAGCTTTCAATAATATCCTTATAGAGTTCGGCAATGCTCAATCGTTTGACAGAAAACTCCATATGATAGGTTTTACTGGGCTCCGTTATAGAACCGCCCGCCAAAAACAAGGCCCTTAAAAGAATTCGCTTTTCTTCATCCGAAAAATCGCTCACACATAAACGGGTACGTCCACGCGATAATTCCAAGGTGAATTCATCTGCAAGCCAATTACGTATATGTTGGACATCCGACGGATTGCCTATCTCAAAATTGCTAATCCCTTTTCCTATTTGTATAGGAACATCAAAACCGAATTTGTCTTCGATAAGTTTTTTCAAAAAATGGACAAAGGGCAGATAAGCTAAGGCAAAACGTATGCTCTGATTGCTGAGTTTAGCCGTACTCATCAAAGAAAATGCCAAAAGCAAACGAGCCTCTTTATCGGAAAGCGGTAGAGACAGCAATTCTTCTTTCAAGCGCTGCGAAAAACTTCTTTTCTCTTTCTTTATCTCGTCCAAGAAATATCCTCACGATTAAAGACTCTTGTTTTAGCCTCAAGAAGCTTCTTCTCTTTTACGTCAAGCGCTAACTGGACCAAGGTTTGTGCCAAGACATGAGTATCATGTCGGATTTTTCCGTTATTAACCGCAACTAAAGGGCGTGTGATAAGTTGCACATTATAAGGTTCCAAATCTTCTACATTGGCGGTCACCGGTTCAGACTGGGTTTTCAAATACTCTTCATACAGTTTTGGGCTGATCGGCGCAGAATTAGCCAAGCAATAGTCAAGCCAAGTGTTCTTTTCTAAAGAACGACTATGTTTAAGCAAGGCCTTGACATGGTCACCGCAATTAAAGCCTATCGTTTCGGAAGGCTGGGTCATGATGTTACTGACATAGATGCAAGTCGCCTCCGTATCGACCAAGGCCTGAACGATTTCATCAAAAAGCAGATTGGGGATGACGGAAGTATAGAGACTGCCGGGACCGAGCACAACCAGATCTGCATTCATAATCGCTTCAACCGTTTCCATCAAGGGCTTGGCATCCGCGGGCTCCATAAGTATTCGCTCAATGGGATTATTAATATCCGGCTCACGTTCGCCTATTGAAGATTCGCCTACAATTTTTTGACCGTCATGCAAGCAGGCGATAATATTTAAGTCCGTTAAAGAGACGGGCAAAACACGGCCCACCACCGCAAGAACATGACTGAAATTTCGAATTGCATCATAGAAATTACCCGAGACATTGGTTAAAGCCGTCAGAAAAAGATTGCCGAAATTCTGTCCGGATAAACTTCCTTCGGTGAAACGATAGTTCATCAGATTTTCCATGACTTGCTCGGTATCGGCAAGCGCCAAAAGGCAGTTTCGAATATCGCCGGGCGGTATGATACCGTAGTCCTTTCTGAGCAGTCCTGAAGAACCGCCGTCATCCGCCACCGTTACGATAGCGGTCAGGTTTTCAGTGTAACGTTTCAAGCCGCGCAACATGGTTGAAAGTCCTGTTCCGCCGCCGATAACAACGATTTCCGGTCCTTCCTCCGGGTTAGCCAACATATTACGAATTTCTTTTTGATAACTTTTCATAATCCACCTCGAAGGTTCAAGGGAAAAGCAAGCTTCTTTTTTTTAATCTGTTTTTAATGAAATAGGTTATGGCCGTATTCATCGAGAACCCGAATTTCAGGTTCCAACAGGATGCCGAACTGCTCTTTAACTTTGGAACGAATAAATGTAACCAAGTCAAAGATATCTTGTGCAGTGGCATGATCCACATTGACAATAAAGCCGGCATGTTTCTTGGAAACTTCTGCACCACCGATGCGTTTTCCTTTTAATCCCGCATCCATGATTAACTTTCCGGCGAAATAACCTTCAGGCCGTTTAAAAACACTGCCTGAGCTTGGTAAGTCTAAGGGTTGTGTGCTGATGCGACGCTCGTTAAAACCCGCCATTTTTGATTCAATGGAATCTACATCCGACTTTTTTAATAAAAAATAGGAGGCTAAAACTAAATGCTTTTCATGCCGATAGAAACTGTTGCGATAGGAAAAACCCTGTGCCGTCGTATAACATCTACCCTTTTCACCTTCTGAGCTAAGGTAGTCACCCGCTAAACAGATGTTGGCGATACAGGAGTCATAGGCACCGGCATTCATAAATAGCGCACCGCCGACAGTGCCCGGAATTCCGCAGGCGAACTCCAAACCGGACAAAGCATTTCGGGCGGCAAAGAGTGAGGCCGCCTTCGTTTTTACCGCTGCGCCGGCGTAAAGCAGGGTAAATTGACTCCAGGCCAGTTCCCGGGCAGAATAACTGCAGCTGTCTGCGAAGTTCAAGAACTCAAGTTCAGATTCCTTAACAAAGGCGGCACTCTCATCAGATCCTAAGACACGGAGGTCTTTAAATTCTTCTTTCAGACAAATAACAAGTCCTCGAAAACCCTTGTCATGGATGACCAAGTTGCTGCCGCCACCCAAAACAAGGTACGGGAGCGTACTGCCGGAAAGTAAACGAAGAACGGTCCTCAGTTCGTCTAAACTATCAGCACAATAAAAATAATCTGCCGGACCGCCCACACGGAAGGTCGTATGATTTTTCATCGGTTCT
>CAYFRY010000149.1:0-3688 GCA_964345665.1 uncultured Oscillospiraceae bacterium | reverse complement strand
ATGGTTCGTTCAAGGGCTTTTAAACCGGCAATACCGTATAATTCATAATAGGCCGCTTGAGGTTTTACAGCAGGTATCAGATCATGTGTGGCATCAATCAAAGCTGCATTAAAGTCAAACAGGACAGATTCCAAATACTTATCTTCCTCCCTATAAAGCTTGCGTCTTTCTTCTTTAAAATCTTCAGGAACATACGATAAAAGCGGATCCAAGCCCATAATGGTCGGGTTCTTTTTTTCCTTTATAGCTCGTAAGAGTTTTTGACTAAAGCTCTGCATGATACACTTCCTTTCCGCTAACAAATGTCCTTTCGACCAAAGCCTTCATTTTCCGTCCATGGTAGGGCGAGTTCTGAGATTTGGACTGCATATGGAAACGATCTACAACCCATTCCTTAGCCAAGTCAATAATAACAAAGTCGGCCGCTCCTCCCAACTTAAAACTCCCTCGGTCAATATTAATTATCCGGTTGGGGCCGCTACATAAAACACGACACAAATCCGCTAAATCCATTCCTGATTTTAGAACAAGATGTTCATAGGCCAAAGAAAAGGCGGTTTCAAAGCCCGTCATACCGTTTTTAGCCAAACTGAATTCGATATCCTTGTCATCCTCGTGATGTGGCGCATGATCAGTCGCCAAAGCGTCTAAAGTACCGTCACGCAAGCCCTCAATAATCGCGACCCGGTCTTCAGGCCGTCTCAGCGGAGGATTAACACGCATAAGCGTGTTATACCCGCGGCATTCATCGTCAGTCAGAGTAAAATAATGCGGGCACGTTTCCGCACTTACTTTTGTGCCTTTGGCCTTGGCCTCTCGGATAAGTTCAACCGCTCTTTTAGTGCTGACATGACAAATGTGAACCGGTAAATTTAAATAATCAGAGAGCAAGATGTTTCTTGCTACATTGACGTCCTCGGCAATGGAAGGAATGCCCCTAACCCCCATTTCCATAGAAGCCATACCTTCATTCATTACGCCGTCCTTTGCCAGAGACATCTCTTCACAATGATCGAATACGATTAAATTAAAATCCGAGGCATAGACCATGGCCTTACGCATTAATCCCGCACTTGCTACCGGACCTCCGTCATCTGAAACGGCTACGATACCCGCCTCTTTCATTAATCCTATTTCTGAAAGCTCTTCACCCTTAAGTCCTTTGCTTACGGCACCAACCGGCCAGACGTTCACAAACCCGACACGCTCCGCTTTTTCTTTGATAAAACGGACGATACTCGCATTATCACAAACGGGCTGTGTGTTCGGCATAGGACAAATCGATGTAAAACCTCCGGCTGCCGCAGATCGTGTACCGCTATGAATGTCTTCCTTATATTCATAGCCCGGCTCTCTTAAATGACAGTGTAGGTCAATAAAACCCGGAAACACATGCTTTCCTTCTGCATCTATCTCATAATCGAATGGACCATCAAAAGCTTCAGAAAACAGGCCATTTTTAATATAAAGAGTACCGGTTTTAAAAATCGGGGTTTCCGTCCCGGCCTTCTTATCAACGACCAGGCAAGCATTCATAATTTTTCCGTTCATAATGCATTTCTCCTTAAATTCAGAAGATAAAGTACAGCCATGCGCACCGCTACACCATTCGTAACCTGCTCAGAAATAACGGATTGAGGGCTATTATAGAGTGATGTGTTAATTTCAACACCGTGATTGGCCGGTCCGGGGTGCATAACCAAGGCATTGGGTTTAGCCAACTTCATTCGCGCTTCATTCAGACCATAAAAGCGATTGTACTCGGCAATAGAGGGAAATAAAGCTGATTTCATCCGCTCAAGTTGAATACGAAGCCCCATGACTACATCGGCACCTTCTATAGCTTCCTCAACGTGCTTACAATAATGAGCATCACTCTGACTTATTAAGTTAGGCATCATAGACGAAGGACCACTTACATAAACTTCAGAGCCGAGTTTTTTGAGAGCTAAGAGATTGCTTCGAAAAACGCGACTGTGGAGACAGTCACCGACTATAGCAACCTTCAAGCCTTCTAAGGTACCGAGTTTATCTCTCATTGTGTACAAGTCCAAAAGACTTTGAGTCGGATGCTCATGCATTCCGTCACCGGCATTCACAACCGAAGCGTTGACTCGGTCCGCCAAGAATTTAGCCGCACCGGACTGATTGTGACGCATAACAATAAAATCAGCTGCCATTTGATCAATGGTAATCGCCGTATCCAAGAGTGTTTCACCTTTATTGACAGAGGAACCTGAACTGGAAATATTCGCTGACGCAGCACCCATGTATTTAGCCGCAAGCTCAAAAGACAAACGCGTTCGTGTCGAGTTTTCGTAAAATAAAGTAATAACAGACTTACCTTGTAAGTGGGCCGTTTTTTTACTGGGACTTTCAATGACCCTTTTCATATTTTTAGCGGTGTCCAAAATGCTCATAATTTCTTCAGGCTGAAGCTCCTCAATGCCTAATAAATCTTTCGAACGTAAGCTCATATTATGCCTCCTGCTTCTCAACATGTCCAAGAAGTGTCACTTTATCTTCTCCATCAATTTCCTCAACTTCTACGCTAATCAATTCGCTTCGAGAGGTTGGAATATTCTTTCCGATATAGTCCGGACGTATCGGAAGCTCTCTATGACCGCGATCTATCAAAACCGCCAGTTGAATTCCTTTCGGACGACCCATATCAAAAAGTGCTTCTATGGCAGAACGAACGGTACGGCCCGTATAAAGCACATCATCCACTAAAATAATTTTCTTCTGGTTTAAGTCACAATAAATTTGTGTTCCTGTAACAATAGGATCTTCGGATAGTAAACTTAAATCATCTCGGTAAAAAGTTATATCCAAAACACCGACCTCGGGCTTATGCCCCTCAATGCTTCCTATTTTTTCGGCTATGCGCTTAGCCAGAGGGACACCGCGTCTCTGTATCCCTACCAGATAGAGATCCTCTATGCCCTTATTGACCTCAACGATTTCGTGTGCAATTCGTGTTAAAACACGATCCATGGCTTGGCTATCCATGATTTTAGCTTTGACTTGCATATCAGTACCTTTCCTGTTTATGTTTTCTTTTGGCAAAAAAAACCTTCGCTTTCGGCGAAGGGCATACAGCAGGAATCTCAGCACACGCTAAGAGGTGAGCCGAATCTCTTATGTGTTACCCTTTCAGCCTCACGGGACCGTTTTAAAGGATTCATTTGTAACACATAGTAAACTTCTTTTTTTAAATGTGCAATAAAAAATTGACTTATTTTTGTAGTTTATGATACTATTTGCAACGCACCGCTGGTGTGATGGAATTGGCAGACGTGCCGCACTCAAAATGCGGTGGGCAACCCCCGTGCCGGTTCGAGTCCGGCCACCAGCACCAGAATCGATTTTTTCTGCCTTGGTCTTTAGTACACGCTATATTTTTTATTCGCATTTAAATTCAGGTATAATCTATTCATTAAGTGCTTGGAGGATTTTCTATGTTTAACTCAAGAATTATTTCAGATAATATTTATTATATCGGCGTAAACGACAGAGCTATTCAGCGTTTTGAAAACATGTTTCCTTTAGCTGAGGGAGTTTCCTATAACTCTTATCTCATAAAAGGTGATAAAACCTGTTTAATCGATACTGTAGACGCTTCGCAAACAGTGCAATTCATGAAAAACTTAGAGGGTGCATTAGCAGGAAGAAAGCTGGATTACAT